>CALHTA010000165.1 GCA_938038645.1 uncultured Thiotrichaceae bacterium | reverse complement strand
GAAGGTTTGTTCATCATATTGATGAGACCAAACCCTGCAAAAAAAAGCACTGCTCCAATAACAATCCCTGATACAAGAAATTTTAATATTCTGCCAATATTCATGAAAAAGCTCTCCTTAACTGCGTTCTGATTTTTATGGTGTGAATAGTAGCAATAGTAAACTCATTACCCAATAGTCAAATTGGAAACAATATCTCCGAGGAAATTAACTGATATGACGGTTTATTCCTAGAATTCGGCATGCTGTCTGCAACTGATGGTCATTCTTTTTAATCAAAACTAAGATTCAATCCTCTTAAGGAACTAACCGTAATGCTTAAAGTATGGATGCTTTTTCATTACACATAAGATGCTCAGGGATCGAGCGTCGCCAACTTATCGTTTTAAATATCCGGTTATATTTACCGATCATCCATCTAACTATCTCTTCAACCAGCCACTCCAGAATATAGTTTCCAAAATCAAATGCTCATTTTAGTGATGGCATCCCCCGATTGAGAATGGCCATCGAATTTGAAGCTAACGAAATATTTCTCCCTAACCGTAAGGGTATAAAATCGTGTTACAGAAAATTCTTTCTAATTTAGCCGTAGTTCTAACCAGTGCTGCCTTCCTATTGCTTCCTCAGGTTCAGGCCGCAGAGAACGATGATCAAGAAATAACCCGCGAGGAACAAGCTGAAACGCATCGGAAACGAAAGCCAGAAATTGCTGAGAGAAAAAGTATTCGAGCTGCATTAAAAGCCATGCGTAATAATGGTGCTATGCAACGCGCTAGTCGACGTCAAGCGCGCATAGCAGCACGAAGAGCCAATCGAGCCAATAATTCAACTCAGTCTGATGCCGTTTCGGTTGAGCTTGTAGCCATTAAGCATGTTCTAACTTGTGAGACAGAAGCTAATTGTCAAACAGCCGTTGAATGGGGCAACAATAATAATTTTAACACTACCTCCGTACTAACTTCAGAAGGCCATGGTGGAGAAATCATGTACCACTTATTTCTTCGTCAAGACATCTCTCCAGACGAAGAAACCATAGCAAATGAATCAAGCAGGGTTCACGAAGGTGTTAAGACTTTAGATGGAATTCGTTATGCCACATGGATGGTTGATTTTGATCCTGAAGGAAACGAAGATGGCGAGGGTAATCAATAATGTTTGCTGTAAATAAACAATTTATAAAGAAAGCCACTCTTTCTCTCTCTTTAAGCTTGAGCTGTATCCTATCGATTAATACTGCTCAATCTGATACTAATCCTACTAACGGTTTGGTCAATTATGAAAGTCCGCACGTACACCCTATTGATCTAACGCCAAATAATAATACTTTGCTTGCAGTTAACACGGCGGCCCATCGCCTTGAAATTTATAACGTTGCTAATGGCGGCATGGCCTATCAAGGCTTTGTTCCCGTAGGAATTGATCCTGTTTCGGTACGAGCACGGACTAACAACGAAGTTTGGGTTGTTAACCACATGTCAGACTCGGTGAGCATTGTTGATTTGAATACACGCACCGTAATTCGCACTTTACAAACGGATAATGAACCTGCTGATGTTGTGTTTGCTGGTGCTACCCCTCGGGCATTTGTATCGGCCTCAGAAGCTAATAAAATTAATGTATTTACCCTAAGCAACCTTAATGCAGCACCCACACGAATTAATATTTTAGGTGAGGATCCAAGAGCGCTTGCCGTGAGTCCTGATGGGAACACCGTTTATGCAGCCATTTTTGAATCTGGAAATGGCACAACAGCGCTATCGGGTGGGGAAAGTGTTTCTGCTGGAAACGCCGTTTCAAGACCTGAAAGCCCCTATGCTGGACAGAACCCACCACCCAACAATGGCAATAGTTTTAGCCCACCTATTAATCCGGCCATTGGAACTCCTCCACAAACAGCTTTGATCGTACGAAAAAATGCTCAGAACCAGTGGAAGGACGATAATAATGGCGACTGGACTCAGTTTATATCGGGCTCTTTAGCTTCATTGAGTAAAAGGCAAGTGGGCTGGGATCTACCTGATAATGATGTGGCGAGAATTAATGCCAATAATCTATCGGTTAGCTATCAAAAACGTTTGATGAATATGGTCATGGCGTTAGCGGTCAATCCATCCTCTGGTCAGGTAACTGTGGTTGGAACCGATGCAAGAAATGAAGTGCGTTTCGAACCCAACCTCAATGGTAATTTCATCAAAGTCAATAAAGCGACGTTCACTCCGGGTGGAAACGCTTCCATTACTGATCTAAATACGCACCTTAATTACCAACAACCGACTGTTAGTATTGCTTTGAGACAGCAATCTATTGGTGATCCAAGAGGGATTGCCTGGAACGGAAGTGGTAATTTAGCGCTGGTTACTGGTATGGGGTCGAATAATGTAATCGCTCTAAACGGCAGCGGTACCAGAATTGGGAGAATCGAAGTAGGTGAAGGTCCCACTGGTGTTGTCATCAACAACGCACAAAATCGTGCATTTGTAATGAATAAGTTTGCTGGCAGTATTTCTATTATTAATACTAACAACCTGACTCAATCAGCGGTTGTAGCCTTCAACGACCCTACCCCTCAAGTCATAAAACGAGGACGCAAGTTCCTTTACGACACACATTTAACTTCAGGTACGGGGCATACTTCATGCGCGTCTTGTCATGTAGATGGAAGAACTGACCGACTGTCTTGGGATTTAGGAAACCCAGCGGGAACACTAGACCAAGTTCCTGGCGCCAATAACACCACAGGTGCTGCAACAGGAACCAACTTAACGGTATCCCCTATGAAAGGGCCAATGCTCACTCAAACCTTGCAAGACATCATGCTACACCCAAAATTACACTGGCGTGGTGATCGAGGAAACCTTGCTGACTTCAGCCCTACATTCACAAACCTAATGGGGCTTCCACAGCAATTATCGGGTGTTGATATGGCAACCTTCGGTGATTTCTTGAACACGATTCACTTGCCGCCAAATCCTTATAGAAATATGGATAACACACGCCCTGCATCGGTTACCTTACCGGATGGGACAGTCACTCGGACGGCAACATTTAATTCCTTAAGAGGTGAAAATTCCAGATCCAACAATTGTCTTCGCTGTCACCTCGGTGCTGGAACTAGAAACGCCCAATCTAATAGTGAGCTAGGCCAAGCGTTTGTTGCGCCCGCATTCTCACCATTTTATGATCGTTTGGGTTATTGGCCAAACCTAGCTAATGGATCAACGACAGGTTTCGGTTATTTTCATGATGGTGCTGATACAATCGGCGGTGCGGCACGAACTGATAATTCTGAATTCCAAACTGACATGCTTGCGGAAATATTAACGTTAGAAGGTCCTGGTGGTCCGCTAGTAGGCGGTGAACGACGTCAAGATACTCACGCGGGCGTTGGCAAGCAATTAACTATTAATGGCGCCGCCACAGCTCAACAAACCAACCAATTGAATTCGATGATTAATATTGCGGCCACAAGCTCTCACGCAGCGTTAATCGCAAAAGGAAATATCAATGGATCACAAAGGGGTTATTTTGGTAATGGCTCTAATTTCCAATCCGACCGCCAAGCTGAGCAAGTCACATCAGCACAGTTATTAGCATTAGCAGCTAATGGCCAAGCAATCACATTTACACTTGTTGCCGAAGGCACAGAGAGACGGATTGCTGCAGATGCCAATGGCAATGGCACTTTAGATGGCGATGAAAATGTACGTCCATTAGTGGCTAACGAAGACACCGCATCAACGACCTCTGGGACTGCTGTCACTATTGACGTTATGGCGAATGATACGGGAGATGGTATTTCTATCGCTGCCGTTGATAATCCTAGAAACGGCACCTCAGCAATTGTTAGCGGAAAAATCAGATACACCCCTAATGCTAACTTTTCTGGAACAGAAACGTTCTGGTACTCCATTAGAGACAGCCGTGGTGCGGCGTTTGGTACCAAAATTACTGTCACAGTAACCGCTCAAAACAACGGCGTTTATCCCACCGGTATTGAAGATGTGGTTAGTACGTCAATAAACACAGCGATAACGATCAATGTACTGGCTAACGACACCGGTTCAGGACTCTCTTTAACCAGCGTTAACCAATATTCTGTTAAAGGTGGCACGGTTGTAATTTCAGGCAGCCAGATTAGATATACCCCTAAGACCAACTTCACGGGTGTAGATAACTTTTGGTACGTATTTAAAGATTCGCAGGGTCGAAGCAATTTTGGAAAAGCGACAATTACAGTGACCGCACCGAACAACAATAACGCCTACCCTATTGCTAATGCCGATACTTATTCGACAACTCAGAACACGGCTAAAACGCTAGACATCTTAAGCAATGACACGGGTAACGGACTCTCAATCGATTCTATCTTTGAATACACAGCATTGGGAGGCAGAACAACTCGTGCTAATGGCAGCGTTCGATATACACCAAAGACAGGTTTCGTCGGTCAGGATAATTTTTGGTATGTCATGGTTGATTCACAGGGTAGAAAAAATAGTGCTCAGGTTAAAATC
>CALHTA010000164.1 GCA_938038645.1 uncultured Thiotrichaceae bacterium | reverse complement strand
ATCGGTGCGCGTACCACAGAATCACAAACTCACCGCGAAATGGCTTCAGGCCTATCTTCAGCCGTTGGTTTTAAAAACGGAACGGATGGTGGTTTAGCCGTTGCAATGAACGCACTGAGCTCAGTTTCTGAGCCACATCGTTTCTTGGGCATTAACCACGAAGGCGAGGTTTCAGTCATTCACACACGTGGCAACAAACATGCACACGTGGTATTACGCGGTGGTAGTAAAGGCGTTAATTACGATGCAGCCAGCGTTGCAGAATGCGAAGCGGCATTAAGTAAAGGCAATCACCCTGCAAACATCATGATTGATTGTAGCCACGCCAACTCTGAAAAAGACCATAACCGCCAGCAGCAGGTAATGGAAAACGTGAGCGAGCAAATCGTTGCAGGCAATAACTCAATCGTTGGTTTGATGATTGAAAGTAACATCGGTGCGGGCAATCAGAAAGTACCTGCGAACTTAGCTGACCTTGAGTACGGTGTGTCTATTACCGATGCCTGTGTTGATTGGGAAACTACTGAAACGATGATTCGGGATATGCGTGATCAGTTGAAGTCTGTCTTACCCGCTCGTCAGGCTCAAAAAGCTGAGAAGGTTGCCTAATCAATACGCTACTCCGTAAAAAGATCAGGTAAAACGTTCATCTCAAGTTGGGTAAGCTGTCATTTTTCAGCTTACCCAACCGTCAATTAGCCGCTTTTAAATGGCAGATTAGCTTGCTGTCACAATCTGTGCGCCACCCGGCGTCCCTAAGATCAGTACATCAGCTGGACGTGCTGCAAATAAACCAACCGTCACCACCCCTACAATCTGATTAATTTTTCGCTCCAATCCCACAGGGTCTCTAATCTCTAAACCAACAACATCCAAAATAATATTGCCATTATCCGTGACGAAACCTTCGCGAAGCGCTGGTTGACCACCTAATTTCACCATTTCACGTGCCACGTAGCTCTGCGCCATTGGGATGACTTCAACAGGCAATGGAAATTTACCCATTACATCAACCAACTTACTTTCGTCGGCTATGCAGACAAATTTTGCACTCGCGGCAGCAACAATTTTCTCTCTAGTCAATGCACCGCCACCGCCTTTGATGAGGTTCAGCTTAGCATCAGATTCATCAGCACCATCTACATACAAATCTAATGGGCCTGTTTGATTCAAATCCATGACTTTAATGCCGTGAGACTCAAGACGCTCTGCGCTCTTGATTGAACTTGCCACAGTGCCTTTTAAAGGAATCATGCTCTTTGCAAGAAGATCAATGAAGTGATTGGCTGTTGAGCCACTACCGATTCCTACAATGCTATTATCTTCAACATATTCCAACGCTGCCGCTGCCGCTGCACGCTTCATCTCATCTTGTGTCATGACAAACTATTCTCACTATTTTCAGATAGCCGCATCATACCGAATGCTGTTAGCCTAGGCACCCTTTAAGAACTAATTGAGTCTATTAGAATTTAGGCTTTGTAACGGCTGTTAGGTGCCAAGCATGCAATACAAAATGATTGAGAAAATACTCAAAGCTCGTGTCTATGACGTGGCACGCGAAACACCTTTAGAAAAGGCGCGTTCACTGTCTAATCGTTTTGACAATACGATCTATCTTAAGCGTGAAGATTTACAACCCGTTTTCTCTTTTAAACTGCGCGGTAGTTTTAATTGCATGCAAAAACTATCGCCTGAAGCTAAGGCTCGAGGCGTCATTACTGCATCCGCTGGCAACCACGCACAAGGTGTTGCGTTTGCCGGTACTCAATTGGGTATTCCAACCACTATCGTCATGCCAGTAATTACGCCTGAGATAAAAGTAAAATCCGTTCGAGCTTTTGGTGGGAATGCGGTTCTTCATGGCAATAACTTTAACGAAGCTTATCAACACGCGATGGAGCTTTGTAAAAAAGACCAGCTCACCTTTGTACATCCTTTTGATGACTTAGAAGTTATCGCAGGACAAGGTACGGTCGGGATGGAGCTTACGCGGCAGCACCCTGACCCGATTGATGCGATCTTTATTTGCTGCGGTGGTGGTGGCCTGCTAGCAGGCATTGGTTCTTGGATAAAATACCTGAGCCCTGAAACTCGCATTATTGGGGTGGAACACGAAGAAGCGCCAAGTATGACGCAAGCTTTAGCAACCGGTGAGCGCGTGATGCTGGATCAAATTGGTACCTTCGCCGACGGTGCAGCGGTTAAACAAGCGGGCGAGCATACTTTCGCCATCGCTCAAGAAGTGGTTGATGAGATGATTACGGTCACTACTGATGAAACCTGTGCCGCTATTAAAGATGTTTTTGAAGACACTCGCACTTTATTAGAACCCGCTGGGGCATTAGGCGTTGCTGGTTTGAAAAAGTATTTACTTAAAACCGGCCATAAGGATCAAGAACTTGTTGCCATTTGTAGTGGCGCCAATGTTAACTTCGACCGTTTACGGCACGTGGCAGAACGCGCAGAGCTAGGTGAAAACCGTGAAGCTTTGTTCGCGGTGACTGTCCCTGAAAAGCCCGGCAGCTTTCGTGATTTTTGTCGTGTGCTTAGCAATCGTGCGGTCACTGAGTTTAATTATCGCTATGCAGATCAAGAAGACGCCAAGATATTTTTAGGCACTAAGATAGCCGACGAGTCGGATAAGAATAATTTCATCGAGAAATTGAGTGGGTTAGATTACCCCGTTATTGATCTTAGCGATAACGAAGTGGCCAAGGTACATTTACGCTTTATGGTGGGTGGTCACGCTGCAGGCCTTGAAAATGAGCTGCTGTTTAGATGCCGCTTTCCAGAACGGCCTGGCGCTTTGTTACACTTCCTAGAGAATATGGGTCATTGGAATATCAGCTTGTTTCACTATCGTAATCATGGTTCTGACTTTGGCCGTGTATTGGTCGGAATTCAAGTGCCTGAAAATGATCGCGCTGAGTTAGATTTGTTATTTGACAAGCTTGGCTATGAATATCAGGAAGAGACCGATAATCCCGTGTATCAGCACTTCTTAAGGTAGCCAAACTAGACTTCTTGAACTAATTCAAGAATATTATTAAACCCAATACCACTCTGTGTTTTATATGACATTAAAAAATTTGTTCCTTGTCGCCTTAGCTTTAGCACTAGCCGGCTCTTTAGTCTTAAATTACTTCTTTTATAAAAGAGCATTTATTCCGCTTCAGTCGGCAAAGCTAGATCCTATTGGGCTTGATTATTATTCATCTGAAAGTACCTCAAGCAAGCCAGAAGGTGTGCCAAAGGTCATGCTGTACGGTGATTCGCGAGCGCTTAGTTGGGGCCCTTATGAAACCACTGAGCTTCATTTCACTAATCGCGCTATTGGCAATCAGACCTCAACTCAGATTGTTCAACGCTTTAAAACCCATGCAGCAGCTCATAAACCCCAGGTATTATTGGTGCAGATGTGTGTGAATGATCTAAAAATGATTCCTCTCTTTCCTAATAAACGCGAACGCATTATTCAGGACTGCAAAGATAATATTCAGTTATTAATTAACGAGGCAAGGCAGATTAATTCTAAAGTGGTGCTGACTACCGTGTTTCCTCTAGGTGATATCTCAATTTTTAGAAATGTCTTGGGCATTACCGAAGCGCCGATAATCGAGGGTATAGCGCAGGTCAATGAATATATTAAGACTCTAGCATCTGATGACATATTGATTTTTGATAGCTATGATTTATTGCTTGGAGAAGACCTTAAGATTAATCCAGCCTACAGTAGTGACTGGTTGCATCTAAATGCCGCAGGATACAAGCATTTAAACAGCCACCTCAGCGAATTCTTGAAGCAAAAAATCATTGCAAATCCGCTTTAAACCGGATGCAGGGCTGCTGGCTGATATAAGGTTAAAATGTGCTTGCTGTCTTTGTGTGTATTGTCTATCATACTCGGCTTTTCGATGGTCTGTAATTCTTAAGGATTCCGGGGCATCACGCTAAACAAGATTTCCTGATTCGGAGAATGATCATGGCTAAAGTATGCCAGGTAACAGGTAAGCGCCCAGTAGCGGGTAACAATGTATCTCACGCTAAGAACAGAACGCGTCGTCGTTTTCTTCCTAACCTGCATAGCCAT
>CALHTA010000163.1 GCA_938038645.1 uncultured Thiotrichaceae bacterium | reverse complement strand
ATTTGGTTGATTGGGAAACTCGTCGGGTAGAAGATCACCCAAACCCGTTACTTTTTGAAGCAAACCGTGATCCACGCATGGGTCAACTTTACAACCAATATCTAGAGGCTTGGCATAAAGCTGGTGGGAAAACCTTCGTTCATTTCAGTGCTCCACGCATATATAGCTGGTACGGAAGCTGGGGCGCTAAAGAGTATATAACCCAGCCAAGATCAGAAGCGCCAAAATACGATGCCTTATTAAGATATATAGAATAATGAGATCTTATACGATTTCTCTTAAATCTCTCAGCACCTGCTGTGTAGGTGGGCGGGTGCTTCTCCAGATGAAAAAGGACTCTGCCGCTTGCTCAACTAGCATCCCCAAACCATTACTGACTTTAGCTGCACCATTTTGTGATGACCAGTTTTCAAACAGGGTTGGTGCTGCTGCGTAGCTCATATCATAGGCCAAACAGCCTGGTGAAAATATGTCTGCTAAGATTGGAGGGAGCTCTCCGCTAAAATTGGCGGGAGTCGCGTTAATCACAAGATCGAACGCTCCAATGGTAGGTAACTCATCATAGCCACCTCCTGATATATTGCCATTTTCACCAAAAATGTTTGCTAACTCTTGGGCACGTTCAACCGTTCTATTAACGATATGTAGCCTTTCAGGTCCTTGTTCTAAAATAGGCTGAATCACACCCTTTACTGCGCCGCCTGCACCAAGAATCAGCACTTTTTTATGCTTCAAACTTAACTGCCTATTGATACAGAGATCATTTACTAATCCAATTCCATCTGTAGTATCTCCGAGCACTCGGCCATCGTCCAAAAACGTTAATGTGTTAACAGCACTAGCCAACTTTGCTCTCTCTGAAAGCTCATCAGCCATTTTCCATGCCACTTCTTTAAATGGCATAGTGACATTGACACCTTTGCCACCATCTTTGGCAAATTGCCGAATCGTTTCAATGAAAGCTTCAGGCTTAGGCTCAGACTCAAGTAGACCATATTCAATCTTTTCTTCTGTGAGCGAAGCAAACTGTGAATGAATCCAAGGCGATTTACTGTGACTAATCGGATGGCCTATTACAGCGTATTTATCGACACTCATTCTTTTAACCAACGCGCTACATCCATTGAGAAATATGTCAAAATTCCGTCAGCTCCAGCCCGCTTCATACTAATTAAAGCTTCTAAAACACACTCACGCTCTTCTAACCAACCATTTTGAGTCGCGGCTTTTAACATAGCGTATTCGCCGCTAACTTGATAAACGTAGGTGGGTGCTTTAAATTCATCTTTAACTCGACGAACGATATCTAGGTAAGGCATACCCGGCTTAATCATAACCATGTCAGCACCCTCCTCTAAATCCATCGCTACTTCGTAAAGTGCTTCATCTGAATTCGCAGGGTCCATTTGATAACTAAACTTATTCCCGCCTTTTATGTTGCCTGATGAACCAACGGCATCACGGAATGGACCATAAAATGCTGAAGCATATTTCGCTGCGTAAGCAAGGATGCGTGTATTGGTATAACCAGCGCTTTCAAGAGATTCACGAATTGAACCTATCCGGCCATCCATCATGTCAGATGGCGCTACGATATCTGCTCCCGCCTCAGCGTGAGATAAAGCTTGCTTGACTAATGTTCTTACAGTTTCATCATTCAAAATGTAGCCATCATCACCCATTAAGCCATCTTGTCCATGAATCGTATAAGGGTCTAGTGCAACATCAGTAATAATCCCCAGCTCCGGGTGCGCTTTCTTGAGTGCTCGAATGCAACGCTGAACTAAGCCTTCGGGGTTATAAGCTTCTTCAGCTTTGTCTGTTTTACCTTCGCTTTCAACTACTGGAAACAACACCATCGCGGGGATACCCAACGCAACTGCTTCTGCTGCTTGTTCAATCAATAGGTCGATACTTAGCCGTTCGACACCGGGCATGGAAGGAATCGGCTCTCGCTGATTTTCTCCTTCCAGTACAAATACAGGCAAAATTAAATCATCTGATGTGAGTGTATTTTCACGCATAAGCCTGCGTGAAAAATCATCTTTACGCATACGTCGCATGCGGGAGTGTGGAAACCTACCGGTTACTATAGACATAGTCTTAACCCTTGTTTGGACAACAATAGGTTTCGGATTAAGCCACAGCTTAATCCTTATGTCACTCGTAATTTATCCTAGGAAATGCTGTCTCGCTTAGCTCGCAGCACCTATGGCTTTCTGTTTGTAGGCAGATGCGGCTTCTTCATAAAGCGCCTTATATTGATCACCCATCGCATCGAACGAGAAATTCTCTTCTACATAGCGACGAGCCCCTGAACCAAGCTGTTCGCGCAACTCAGCCGACTCAATTAGACGCTCTGTGTAGTTAGCCAATTCTGCCTCATCATTTCCAACAAAACCGCACTGCTCATGCTGTACCACTTCATCATTGCCTGGAATGTTGCTGACGACAGCAGGTATTCCTGCCGCTTGCGCCTCAAGTAATGCCAAGGAAAGACCTTCATATAATGATGTCTGTAGGAAAATATCTAACTTTGCTGTCTCTTTGATTGCATCATCACGTCCCAGAAAACCGGTGATGATAACGCCAGCTTCCTTGAGCGGCGCTTCATCTTCAGGCTCACCACCACCTACCCAAATAAACTCTGCATTAGCATGCTTTGCTAAGAGTTTTTTAGCAATGGCGGCAAAGACCCAAGGTGCTTTTTGATTTGAAACACGACCTAACACCCCTATTCGGACTTTTTCATCTTCGGGCTTTTTCTGGGAGTAATCTCTCACCTGAATTTGACTT
>CALHTA010000162.1 GCA_938038645.1 uncultured Thiotrichaceae bacterium | reverse complement strand
CGTGGCATCTTACAAGCCATTATTGACTCATCGACTCAAGTGGTTGCTGAGGTTGATGAGCTGGTGGATGTTTCAGATCCTTATGACGGTTATGCCAGAGGCGTTCCCGCATCGCCATTTTTACCGGCTGTCTTAGCCTCTTTAGGTGTGAATGCCGTTTCTCACGGCCTGGAAGTGGTCGGCCCTAAGTTTGGTGCGACGCATCACCGAGTACTTAAAGCCGCCGGGCTTGACGTTAATTTGTCAGTTGAAGCCGCAGCAAAGCAGCTGGCGGATATTGGTTGGTCATATGTTGACCAAAAGCAGTTCGCTCCAGGTTTAAACCAGTTAATGAGTTTGCGTGAGCGCATGGTTAAGCGGCAGGTTTTAAACACCGTCGAGTCATTAATAGGCCCAATACGTGGCCGTGCTAAAACTCATTTTATGTGTGGCTATGTGCATAAGGCTTATCCACCCATATATGCCTCTTTAGCGCGTCAGGCAGGGTTTGATACGGCGATGTTCGTTCGAGGTGTTGAAGGGGGAACGATTCCTTCATTGCAGCAAAAGGGTCGACTCTTTTTCTATCACGAAGAGAGTGAGCTCGCACAGCGCGATCTATCGCCTGATGATGTCGATATTCAAGCGACTTCTCGGGCCGTGCCATTGCCGGATGGATTACCATCCGTTCAGGTGGCCGATAGTATCTCCATACCCGTCGATGGTGAGGCCTTAGCGGCTGTGTCTGCGAAAATGGGCGTTGCTGCCTTAGGCGGTGAGCAAGGTTTAATGTATGACTCTCTAGTCTATTCTGCGTCGATTGCGCTAACGCATCTAAAGCGCGCTGACTCTATGGCAGAGGCTGCGAAGCAGGTGAGGGCGGTTCTGGATAATGGAAAGGCGTTAGAGACTTTCAAAGCGGCTGGTTGAAGTCGCTTTTCAAATTAAAACTTAAAATTAGTGTGTCTAGCAATGGCGCATATGTTTGTAGAAATTGTTTATTGAGGAGAATTTAAGATGAACCAAGAATATTACAATGCAGTAGTAGCAATGGAAAAAGCAAACGTTGATCCTGAGTTTATACAGGGCTGGCAGTGTGGTTATTTAATAAACCCGATGCGCGAAGAACAACGCCTCACCCCTGCGTATGAAGCTGGGTATGAGGCGGGTAAAGAGAAGGATGTTGAAGCTTATAAAAATTTATAATTAATTATAAATTTAAATGAACCTTATAGTTTCATCTGACTACTAATGTATTGTTTGAGCTCATAAGGTTTAACGTCACCGGTTTGCATTGCCTTAAGTTTGCCGCGTGGTGAATAAATTAAGTACGTTGGATAGCCGACGATGGCACGTCTGGTGCTTTTACGAATGAATCGATTGAATTCATGACGGTTACTAACAAAGTTTCTAAAGTTCACTCTTAGTGGACGAAGAGACTTGTTGGCGACTCTAGGGTCTCCATCTAGTGAGACGCCTATGACATGAGTTCTGGGTATGCTGTGTTGGGCTGCGTTAGTTTCGTGCATTGTTGACATGCAGATACCACAATCAGATTTCCAGACTTTAATAACAGTCCATTTCCCCTTTCCTACATAGCGATTTATTTGTGATGGGTTTCCCCATAAGTCCGACATTGCGAACCCAGCGGTGGCGTGAAGGCACAAAGCGAGTCCTAGCGCCTTTGCAAAAAGCGCGATTGGCTTTAGTGTCATATCAAGATTACTCCGAGAATCAGTATTAATAGTTGCCTTAGTTTCTTTAAATATTATTGTTATTTTTGTTAGATTCTTGCTTAAAACGGCTTTCCTTAGAAAGTGTGTGTGTTTTTTAGCATACCATTGAAATATATGCAAAGGTATATTAGTAATCGTGGCTAAATTTTCTGTGCAAATTTTATACTTTAATGCTTATAGAGTGTAGTTATAGGTCTTATAAAATAAATTAGGATAAATTTTTACCAATACTGTTGTGTTTTTTCCTATATTATCTAGTGGTGTGGTATGAAAAACACATTATTGTTTTATTTTAGCCTAAAGGAATAATTTTCAGGGAGGTTCTTTTGGAAACCAACGGAATGAAACGCACAATTAACTTTTGTGTGATTAGCGCAGTGTCAGCACTTCTTTTAACCTCTACCGTCATGGCCGCTGAGCCTGAAGGTATTACAAAGCGCAAGGTTGCTTCTTGCCCACTTAACAGTGGAGGTCCTTCTTTGTTGGGGACTAACTGGCGTGTCAGCTCTACCTACGGAAACGCGATTGACGAAGCGGTAGACATGAAGATGACCGTTAACCTAGATACCATGGCTGGTGATACAGGTTGTAACAAGTACGCTGCTAAGTTTAAGCAGGTTGGCTTTACTGGTTTCACTATTACTCATCTAAACCGTACACGTAACCCATGCATGAGAGTGAGCACAGGTGAAGGAAAGCCAACAGTAGATTTAAGCAAGATCGAAGGCGCCTACCTACGTATTATCAGACGTATGGGAAGTGTACAGCAGTTAGATGATGGAAAGCTTGTATTCTATGATCGCAACGGTAAGAAAGGCTTAGAAATGACCCGAGTCGAAGCCAACGCAAGTTAAACTGTTAGTTTAGTTAATGCCCGGTTTAACCGGGCATTCTTTTGTCTTCAATAAAGCCAATAGATTTGATGGTGCGCTTAAATACTGGGAAAAAGTCTGGCAGCAGTACTTGTTGTAAATAATCCAAGGCCCATTGTCTATCTCGATCTCCCAGTGCCGCTGCTACATTGGATGCAAACTCTCGGCTCATCGAAAATGAAGGTTCATCTTTATCCTCGTCCCAACGGGTTTCTGAGTAAACTGGAAAACGGTCGTTAAGCTTTTGAATAAATGGCGATCGATAATCATCCAAATCTCCAAAATCTCTAGCATTTTCATGCACATGGTCAGCCATTTTTTTGGCATAATAGTTAATTGTTGCTGCACGATCTTCATCAGAAGTGGTGCCATGAATCATTCTATCAACCGCTTGAATCATGAATGCTGATATTTCTTCTAGAATGTGAATACGTTGCATTTGTGAATTAATGTCAAAGTCTTGGTTTTCAATTTCTAGGAGCGTCTGCATGCCTATTTTCCAGCTGTTAAACGCTAGCACGCTAACTGAGTCTTCCATGGAAACTTCGCGGTTTTCTTTACTCCAACGCGTTTTGATACGTATTTTCATGGTCTGGCTCACTTGTTAATAGTTTATAGCAACATACTAATTATAAAGGATTTTTAAGTGAAAGAGCTAAAGCCAAACAGTTTTATCTACGCTTTTGATGAGGCATTGCCTGATTTTTTGTGCGACAACATGGTTGAGCGTTTTGAGCAGCATAGTGCGGAGCAATATGAGGGGCGCGTTGGCTCTGATGTGGGTGAAAATATCTCGTTAAAGAAAACGACGGATCTAGTGGTCAGTGGCAAAGCGCATTGGAAAGATGTCGATAATAATTTGTTTCGGTCGTTGGGTTTAGCCATCCGTGAGTTTCAAAAGCAACATCCTTTTTTTGCCAACATGCAGCAGTTTAAGGACATGGGTTACAACCTGCAGCGTTATCAACCTGGGGAGTATTATCACTGGCATGTCGATGCTGATAGTCAAGGATTAGCGAGTCGTCAATTGGTTGCGATTTGGTATCTAAATGATGTGCATGGGGCTGGCGGCGAAACGGAATTTATATACCAAGATGTTCGAGTGAGGCCCAAAAAAGGAACATTAATTTTATTTCCACCGTTTTGGACGCATCAGCACCGAGCGGTTACTTTGCAAGAGGGCGTGAAATACATCGCAACCACTTGGATAACTTTTCGTTAAACGTCCAAGTCGTGCTCGGTCATATCGCCACGCTGTGTCAGCATTAGGGCTTTAATGTGAGGCACGCGTTTTAATATATAGGCGGCCATCAAGATGCAGGTTTCGCGATTTTTAGATTGAACGGCTGTTAGTAGTTTATCGCCAGCGATCTGGCATCGCTGATAAAGGTCGGGCTTCTCGACCCAAGTTCGGCTCATTTGATAGCCGTTGTCCATGTCCCTATCCATCATGTCAAAATAATCGGTAGCATCTTCCAGAATGAAGTCTGGAACTTCGATGATGTGTTGATGATCGTCGATGTGTACAGTGAGTTTCATGTTTTCCTTTAACTGCGCAAGCTTGATATGATCAATGTTCTGAATTATCAAACGCTAATATACCGAAGTTTAACGATATGATCATTACGATAAAAAATGTGCTGAGTACTGCCGTGGTTAAACAGGTTCAGTCGCTGCTTGAAACGGCGCACTTTGTTGACGGCAAGCTTTCTGCCGGTGACTCCGCTGCTTCGGTAAAAAATAATCTTGAGTTGTCACTGCAAAGCCCGTTGCATCAACAGTTAAATAATTTGGTCATGGCTGAACTAGTCAGCAACCCGACTTACCAAGCCGCTGTTTTACCTTCAAAGGTTGCCAGTGCTTTTTACAGCCGCTATTCAGAAGGCATGTCTTACGGTGCTCATGTTGATGATGCCGTCATGGGGCCGTTAAGTGGCCGTTACCGTACGGATGTTTCAAGCACCGTGTTTCTCAATGCCCCTGGAGAATATGAAGGGGGCGAGCTCCGTATTTATAATGCCAACGGCTATGAAGCGATAAAGTTAGATGCCGGTGATGCGGTTATCTATGCTTCAGGTAGCCTACATGAAGTGACCGAAGTCAAAAATGGTCAACGGCTTGTTGCGGTTAGCTGGGCGCAAAGCATGATTAGATCTAGCGAACAACGACAGGTGCTATATGATTTATCGGTGGTTCGAGACTCGCTCAAACCTGATAATGAAGCAGAGCGTGTCAAACTAGATGAAATCTATTCAAACCTTATGCGCCAGTGGGCCGAACTCTAAAGATTAATTACTTCCAGTAGTTTGCTTCGGTTGATGCGATCTCGCGCACTTCGCTTGCAAGCTCAGTGTAACGGTCACGATACTCTTTCCACTTTCCATCGACATAGTAATCTTCAGGTGTGTAAGCACCGGATTGCTCAAAAGCAGTGAATTTGGCCTGCATTTCTAACATTTCTTTGATCAATTCTGCTTTGCGTTCCATCATGGCGCTCCTCTATTCTTTGTGGGGAGTATAAGGTTTATAAAAGAGACTTTGCCATTTCTCAAAGGGGGTATGCGAGTTATTTGGGCTCGTTATTCTGTAGCGTTTAATGACTTAATGCCTTTGTGAGGCAGAAATATTCCACAGCCTAAATTACGATGTGTGCCCAAGCCTTTTTGTTGCAGTTTGATTGAGGCGTCACTGTCTAAGTCGGCAATCATTAAATGACGTGTATGTATTAGACCATCTGGCGTATTAAGCTGATGTGATTTCCCACACATCATCTTTTTTGTTTCTATACCGGTTAACCCAAAGATTTCAGCAGCGTTACGTTCTAAGAAGGAGTTTTCCTCTTCATCTTCACTCATACAGACTATGTGGCGCGAAAAAACGACACTAGCGTTGGTCAGCATACGGGTTTTCATTTTACCTATTTCGAGTGGATAGCCTG
>CALHTA010000161.1 GCA_938038645.1 uncultured Thiotrichaceae bacterium | reverse complement strand
CTTTGCTTCAGGGTGCTCGGCTGATAACGCAATGCTGTGTTTTTTTAAGTCTCCGTTGCCACGTAAACTTATATCGCTAAATTTCTCGCCATTAAGCAGTACTTCACGGCCCTTCCCTGACAGTTGAAACTGACCACCATTGGTTTTAACTTCAAGGTTAGCACTCTCCACCTTATTGCCTTGAAAAGAAAGGCGGTTTGCTTTCACAAGGCCATTTAGGACAGGCTCATTAATTGTACCAGTCAGGCTACCATTAGCCGTTACACGCCCAGTCAACCCCGGCGCCAATGTTGATATATCCTTACCTTCGATATCCCACGTTAGATCAAAAGGCTCACTGCCCCTTCCATCAACCTTAATACTATTGTCCGCAGAGCGAAGAGCCAATTTATCAAAAATCAGCTCTTGATTGAGCATAGACACTTTGCCGCTTCCGGAGATTGGATACCCCCTCAGACTACCTTTCAACGTGCTTATATCAAGCTCACCTCGTAGCTGACCTTGCTCAAGCTGGCCTTTTAACATGAAGTTACCCGTGATTTCCGCGGGCCACTCTGGAGTGAACTGAGCCGTCTTTAAACCATTTGAACTAATATTGAGATTTGCTGACACATTCGGAACCCAAGCTAGCTCTCCAGAAGCATTCATAGCACCGTCATCACCAGTTAGACTTAAACGCGCTATATCAATAAAATCAAAATCTCCTTTTCCTTCAAGCGATAATGCCTGTTTACCAAGGTCTGGATGGGTAATGTGGCCTGATGCTAACAGCTCGTACTGTTGAAGAAGCCCCGAGCCTTTTACATTGAGGCTGACTTCGCCTACATCGGGGGTTTGCCAGCGCCAGTCTGAATCAAGTGAAATCTCGTGAGGTTCCAACATATCCATCGTCATATCAGCAATAGCCAACTCAATCGGTGGCTGCTCAGGTATGACCATGGATGCTTGAATGTCTTTAATAATTAATTGATTATCTTGCGCTTGAGTACCAGCCAAGTTAAGTTCATTGAGCTGGAATACTGCTTCCGTGCCTTCAGTGACGGTAAAGTTCTTGAGGCTCCCCGCCTTTATCAATACATTCACAGGTGCCGTGCCAAAATCGCCAATGTCGACCTTTTCACCACGCTTTCGTGAGTCAGTGCTTTCTGCCAGCGCAATCGATAAGCTATCAATGTTTAAGCTATCAACGATCGCAAGATTTCGACTGAAGTCAGGCCGGCCGGGCTCAAGTTCGACACCGCTCAGCGTCGTTGTGTCGCCATCAACCCACTCCACTTTTTCTACTTTTAGACTGGTCAGTAAGCTTCCACTCACTCCTTCAATGGTCAGCCCCTTAACCAAGCTGTTACCAGCCCATGCACCTAACAAAGGCCCCAAGGGTGTGATAACTAATGCTAGAAGTGTCAGCAATAAAAAGAGAATTATTATCTGAATCCAAACAAGTGGAGAGAACAGATAATCACTAAAAGAATTTTTCACAGATCAGGTCCGACACTCAAATGAAAAGTGGCCTCACCAAAGTCACCTTCTGGAAAACCAATATCAACTCGCACAGGACCAATCGGCGACCGATAACGAGCACCGACACCAACCCCATAGCTCAGATCCATATCATCCCAACTGTTAAAGGCATCACCTGCATCGATAAACGTCGCAACTCCCCAACCTTCATAGATGGGGTATTCATATTCGACACTACCGGCTAATAAATGCTTTCCGCCTATGACAGAGCCAGCACTATTCGTTTCACCCAGAGATTCAAAGTCATAGCCGCGTACACTGTTACCACCACCTGCAAAGAAGCGAAGGCTTTTAGGCAAATCTTCAAGGTTTCCAGCATTGGTCAAACCAATATCCATGCGGCTGATGACTCTTCCCTGACCGACTGGAAAAATAAACTTACCTGAACCACTTATCTGAGCAACGCTTTGATCGCTTAGCACCCTATCGACGGCCCCCTGCGCCTTAAGGTTGACACGCCAGCCTGTCGTCACCGCGCCTCCATCCTCATTTTTTACCGTAGTCTTGGCCAATCTTCCTCCGACTAAAGTCAAAATAGAGTCATCTGGTTCACTACCCGTTGTCTTAGTCCGGTCTAACAAAGTATTGATGAAGATGGATTGCTCCCAATCAGAGTCCACTTTTCTTTTATACTCGGCACCAAAACGAAATGCCTGGCTCTCAACATCATTGGTTGTGTCGTAGGTCCAATCCACTAAATACTTCAAGGTATCTTCATCGGGGTTTTCCCTTGGCTCTGTCAACTCAGCCGTTACTCTGGATAGGCTTTGAGCCCACTGCCCAGACACATCTAACTTACGCCCCTTAGGACCAGTCCAGCGACGATTCAACTCAGCTTTAACACGCGGCCCCGTATCCGTTCCGTAACCCACTGTGTATTTATATTTATTTCGCTTCGCTGGAAATAGCTTAATGCTCACCGGTATTTGTTGGTTCTTTGCATTTTTGATGTCAACATCAATATCGACAACCGAGTAATAACCGCTTCGCTGGAATGCTTGCTGCTGTTTGATCACTTTGTCGGTGCTAAAGCCTGTGCCTGGCGTTATCGAAATAAATCGTTTCACCAACTCATCACTTAAAACATTTTGTTCAATGGTGACATCACCGAAGGTGTAACGGGGTCCAGTATTCATCACTAAATTGACACTGGCTTCATAAGCAAGTGGATCAACCGATACTGCTTTTTGTTCATAAACAGCATCTAAATAACCTAGGGTATCTGCTGTCTCAGTGAGTCTAGTTTTGAACTCATCATAAAGCTGATGATTGAGAATATCGTTCTGTTGATAAGGAGGAGCCTTCATCGCATCGCGGAACTGCTGCTCATTAGAACCTGCACCTAGTACTTCAATATACTGACGAACGACTCGAACAGGTTGCCCAGGATTAATATTAAAGGTTAGATCCCAACATCCATTGACGGATTGCCCGCCAGATGTAAACTCCGCATCATAATAGCCTAGCGCCCGTCCGCCTTTACGCAAACTGGTCTTTAATGCGGTAAAGTAACTATTCACTTCACTTTTAGTCGCTGAGCATTCAGGCAAATTGACCGGCAAGTGCCTTTCAAGCGCGGTTTTGAGTTCGCCTTGAACACCCGTAATTTGTAACGTTGCTAATGACTTTTTCTCAGCTGCGTAGACGGCAGTTAATGAGAGCAGAAATCCAGCCACTGCAATGAACTTGGTAACTTTGTTTATCTGGCTGACTAAGGCCATATTTTTAATCCTACTGTTCAAATGCCCAGCGTAATATTTCGTTTTGAATATCAGCCCCTTTAGCAACCCGCTGACCGTTTTGCTGAATCACCACAATCAATCGTCGTCCTTTGCGATTCAGCATATAACCCGCTATCGCCGTCACTTGGTTAAGCGTACCTGTTTTAAGATGACTACGCCCTGCTAAATCTTCATCTCTAAACCGAGTTGCAAGTGTCCCGTCAACTCCTGACAACGAGAGAGACGACATAAACTCTGGCATAAATGCGTCGCGAAAAGCAGCCTCTAACAATTGTGCCATCTGTCGTGCTGAAATTCTCGATTTTCTAGACAAGCCGGAACCATTCTCAATGAACAAGCCATTCGTATCAATACCATGGCGTCGTAAAACATCAATCGTTGCGTCTCGTCCCTTCTCTAGGGTGGCGGGCGAGCCGTAGCGATTGGCTCCGTTAGCCAAAAACAGCTGACGGGTCATTACATTGTTGCTCCATTTATTAATTAAACGGATCTGTTCACCCAGGGTTGGTGACGTATAAGTGTGAAATAGTTCGTCTTTTTTTTCAACGCGGCCTGATTTTAATCTCCCACCCAAAGTTCCGCCTAGGCCCAGCCAAAACTGTTTAAACGCATCAAATGCCAACTGGTTTGGCGCTGTTATTAAACGCATCAAAAATCTTGGCTTACATGCTCGAGAAAATTGACCTGATACGAGCAATTGCTTT
>CALHTA010000160.1 GCA_938038645.1 uncultured Thiotrichaceae bacterium | reverse complement strand
GGAGGAACGCCGTTCATGGCCATTGATGTTAGTAACGATGATTGGAACCAGCCGCGATGCTGATCTGATCCTTCAAGGTACATATCCGCTTGGAAATGAAGCTCATCTCGTTGACGCAGTACGGATTGATGGGTTGTTCCTGAGTCGAACCAAACATCTAGCGTATCCATTGCCTTTTCGTAGTGCTCAGCATCGTCACCAATCAGTTCTTTCGCATCAACACTATGCCAATATTCAATGCCTTCTTTTTCCATACCCAACGCAACCTTTTCCATGATAGCGGTCGTGTCAGGATGAAGTTCTTGAGTTTCTTTGTGTACAAACAACGAAATAGGAACACCCCAGTAACGCTGCCTAGAGATACACCAATCAGGGCGTGTTTCAATCATTTTATAAATACGATCAATTCCCCAACCAGGAATCCATTGAACATCCTTTATGGCTTTTAGCGTTTGTTCGCGGAGACCTTGTTTTTCCATGCTGATAAACCACTGAGGTGTCGCTCGGAAAATGATTGGTGATTTATGGCGCCAGCAATGTGGGTAGCTGTGGCGAATTTTTTCTGTTTTTAACAATTGGCCGTTTTCTTCTAACAGCGCAATGAGTGCTTTATTCGCTTGATAAACATCTAAACCAGCGACAACAGGGGTGTCAGCTAAAAACACGCCATCGTTTCCAACCGGGTTATACACTTCTAAGCCATATTTTTGACCAACGATGTAGTCATCTGTACCGTGAGCAGGGGCCGTATGCACCGCCCCAGTTCCACCCTCAGTAGTAACATGATCGCCAAGAATGACAGGTACCGTGCGATCGCAATAAGGGTGTTGTAATTCGGTATGTTCAAGATCACTGCCTAAGCAACTTCCCACCACTTCAGCTTCTTCTAAGCCGTAGCGCTTCAGCGCACTCTCTTGAAGTGTTGGTTCCAAGATTATTAGTCCACGTTCTGTTTTGACGAGGTTATAAGTGAAGTCAGCATTAAGAGTAACGGCCATGCTGGCTGGCAACGTCCAAGGTGTCGTTGTCCAAATCACAAAAGCAATAGCATCGGGTGTCTCGATGCCAAATTTAGAGGCTAAACCTGCAACGTCAACCGCTTGATATTTAACATCAACTGTTGGGGAGGTTTTATCTTCGTATTCAACCTCAGCTTCCGCGAGCGAAGATCCGCAGTCTAGGCACCAGTTGACTGGTTTTTTACCTTTAAGTAAATGGCCCTGATCAATGATTTTAGCCAGCGAGCGGACGATGTTGGCTTCTGTGTGGAAGTTCATTGTTAGGTAGGGATTTTCCCAGTCACCCAGTACACCCATCCGTTTAAAGTCTAAACGCTGACCATCAATTTGGGTGGTCGCAAACTCACGGCACAGTTGGCGAAACTTCTTGGCGTCAACCTTGACACCAACCTTGCCCACCTTCTGTTCTACTTTTTGCTCAATAGGTAATCCATGACAGTCCCAGCCTGGTACATAGGCTGCATCAAAACCAGCGAGGTTCTTACTCTTGGTAATCATGTCTTTCAGGACTTTATTGACCGCATGGCCAATATGTAGATCACCATTGGCGTAAGGAGGGCCGTCGTGAAGCACATAGCGAGGTCTGCCTGCCGCATGCTCACGCATTGACTGATAAAGGTTGTCAGCTTCCCATTTTTGCAACATATCCGGCTCACGCTTGGCCATATTTCCACGCATTGGAAAGTCCGTGCTGGGTAGGTTTAGCGTCGCTTTATAGTCGCTTGTAGTTTCTGTCACCGTTGAGTACCTGAATGAACTTTTTATAGACAGTGGAGAATATCAAGTTTTCAGGGAAAAACCGATAGGTATTCAGTTAATGAACTTTTGTCTTGGTAAATATTTATCAATTCGGACGCTAGTGGTCGTATTTTTACGATCAAAGGCGGCAAGTGAGCAGGGTTAATCATCGTATTGTAGTGTCAAACAATTATCGATCCAGTGATTAGGATGATCCTGGGTTTTTTAAGCCTTCTTCCTAAGTTTCTAAGCACTCTTTATTAAGGCTAATGTGATTAAAAGGAATTAACAATGACAAAGCAAAATAATAGAACAAGAAAAATGGTTGTCGCACTTGCCACTACAGTATTTACCGCAGGCCTGATGAATGTTGCTAGTAGTAACAACGGTAGCCTAATAAGCGAAAGGCAGATTGAGATAAATGAAAGACTGCGTGAAGCTAAGCCTGTGGCAGGAAGAAATCGCCGCCGCTTTAAAACAGCAATCAAAGCCTCTGATTACCCCAAAGCTAATCCCGACAGTGTGCGAGTTTCTCGGCAAACTAACAAGCTACGTATTAATGTCTTGTCTAATGATAGGGGTTATCAACTTAAAGTCGTGGACATTAACCAGCGATCAGCAAGTGGTGCTCGTGTTTCACTCAGAAACGATATGGTCGTGTACCAAACTCCTCTGCACTTTTCCGGAGAGGATAGCTTTTGGTACACCTTGGAGGATAAATCTGGTCGTCAGCATTCGGCTAAAGTAATAGTCTGTATCTGTGATAAATAATGATCAAGGTAAATGAACGGTAGTTTTGAGGCGATAAAATTCCGTTATGGGTTTAAAAAACGGATGAGTGGAGCTCAGTTATTGTGGTTGAAACGGGATAATGTATTCGCTGGTAACAATTCGCTAGCAGTCGTGATTCAGACAACGGATCGTCATGAAAAAACAAATAATAAGATACAAAATCTTAAAAGTTTGTAAACAAATGGAATAAGAAACTATGCCCCCAATCACTAATAAAAACAGATATCTGCAGATGATAGCGGTACCTTTGCTTGTAAGTTCGTCAGTCTTACTCTCATCGCAAGCTATTGCTGCTCCTACTGCAAATCCTGATAATTACACAACAACAGCTGGTCAGAGCATCACTGTTAGCCCACTTAGTAACGACCGTGCTGACATTGGGACAACTTTTTTTATTGAAGTTGTAAACTCTCCATCCCCCTATGGCACCGGTACAACTAGGCTTAATAATAATAAAGTCACTTATACTCCACCTGTTGGATTCACAGGCACAACTACATTTTGGTACGGTTTGAAAGATTCACGAGGTCTTAAAACGAGTGCACCTATCACGGTTAAGGTGACTGCCGGTAATGGCGTGCCTCAGACAACGCCTCCACCACAAGCTTATGGAAATGCAGCGACGACGACTTCTGGCCAAACAATCACAATCGATGCTGTTGCTAACGATACGGGTGATGGTTTATTTATAACTAAAGTAGACACGCCTGCTCCATATCCTAGTGGTTCCGCTACAATCGTAAATAATAAAGTTCGCTACACAGCACCGGCTAACTTTGTTGGTACGACAAATTTTTGGTATCAGATACAAGACTCCAGCGGACGTAAAACAAGTAATGCGATTACCGTTAAAGTAAATGCACCTACAGCAAGTTCCCCATTTCCAACTGCAGGTAATGATACGGCTCAAACTACTCGCGGGACTCCAATTACGATAGCTCCTCTTTGGAATGACACGGGTGCTGAGCTTAGAATTACGGCCGTTGACAGAACGACTACTCAAGGTAGTAAAACAGAAATAGTTGGTACGAATAAAATTCTTTACACACCTTCTAAATGGTCTAAAGCTGGAGATACATTCTGGTATGTTGTAACCGATAAATTTGGTCGCAAAAATGCTGCCAAAATTGTTGTTGCCGTTAGCACCTCACCTACAAGTTCTGGTTCTTACCCTACAGCAGGTTCTGATAACTACACCGTTAAGAAAAACTCTACGGGAAATGTTTTCAATGTATTTAGTAATGACACTGGTTCAGGCCTGACATTCAACCAG
>CALHTA010000159.1 GCA_938038645.1 uncultured Thiotrichaceae bacterium | reverse complement strand
TTCCCCTGCAAAGAAGTCTACGGCATGCATAACTGGCCGGGCCTTCCAGCAGGTCAATTTGCCGTACACGATACCAATGTTATGGCAGCAGTCAGAACATTAGAAATCACCATTACCGGTAAAGGCGGTCACGCCGCTATTCCACACAACACGATTGATCCTGTGGTTATTGGCGCTCAACTCATTACAGCCTTGCAAACCGTAGTCTCTCGCAATATGTCTCCTCTTGAAGCCGCTGTAATAAGCATTACGACAACTGAAGCAGGTTTTGCCCATAACGTTATTCCAGACGTGATGAAGCTTGGCGGCACGCTACGGTTCTATCAAGCAGAACACGGTGAAATGTTACTAAAGCGCATTCAGGAATTAGTTGAGACCATCCCAGCTAGCTTTGGTGCTAGAGGTGAATTTAAAATCGTAGGTAATCCCTACCCTGCCACCATCAATACACAAGAACATGCGGCTTACAGTGCAGAGGCGGCTGCGAAGGTTGTCGGTGCTGAAAATGTTCAAAGAAAACTTCCACCTAGCATGGCGGCAGAGGATTTTGGCTACATGCTGGAAGAATTACCCGGTGCTTATATTTGGGTGGGTAATGGCGAAGGTGAAGGCGGCTGCATGCTGCACAATGCACTTTATGATTTTAATGACGATGTTTCACCGTTAGGATCGAGTTATTGGGTTGAGCTGGTTAATAATCGGTTGGGTGTCAGAGAAATTTGATACTTTCAACGGCTCCGCCTCCTTCGTCGGGATGTCGCTCTTATGAAAGTATCAAACTTCTCTTTTGGAATCGCTTTGGGTTTGACTGAAATAGACGACGATGAATACGCAATCAACAAAGGAACTTGATCAATGAAAAAAACCTCAATTTTTAAAGTAGCCAACCTTAAAGATAGAACACCCGAACATGCTTTGATTGCTAATGTTGATCTGGTCATTGTGAAGTTTGATGATGACATTTCAGTACTTTACGGGCGTTGCCTGCACCGTGGTGCATTGATGTCGGACGGTTTCGTAAGGGGCAATAGCCTTATTTGTGGCGTTCATAACTGGGACTACCGAATGGATTCTGGAATTTCAGAATACGACCATTCAGAAGCCCTAGAAAAATTTACTTCATGGGTAGAAGGTGACGATCTACTAGTTGATGAAGATGAAGTCGCCGCTTGGGCAGAAAAGAATCCACAGCCTTACAATCGCGATGCCTATCTTGGTCAATACGCTGATCTTGGGCATGCTACCGAGGAAGAACCTTATAACAAACTAATCCAGAAGTATGCCAAGGAAGGTCTGTCTAAAACAGGACATCATGGTGTAGTTGAATCAATGGGCGTTCCTCGTATTCAATTACCCGATTGGGATGATATTCAAATAATCACGGCACAGCTCCACAAGCCACCGCTGCTCGATAATGACGAAGTCGGCTCTGGCGTTATCATTGGCCCCAATGCGAAAAAACCACTAAAACTAGATATCCCATTATTTGTGTCAGATATGAGCTATGGCGCGCTTTCTGAACCAGCCAAAGTCGCACTCGCAATAGGCGCAGAAAATGCAGGAACAGGTATATGTTCTGGTGAAGGTGGCATGCTTCCAGAAGAACAAGCGGCTAATTCACGTTACTTCTATGAGCTAGCATCAGCACGTTTCGGTTTCAGTTGGGACAAGTTGGACAATGTACAAGCATTTCATTTTAAAGGAGGCCAAGGTGCTAAAACAGGAACAGGAGGCCATCTTCCTGGCTCAAAAGTGAAAGGTAAAATTGCTGAAGTCCGTGGTTTGGAAGAAGGGCAAGATGCTATTTCTCCCTCACGTTTCCCCGATTGGAATAGTGTTGCACAAATTAAAGAATTCGCTGAACAAGTTCGCGAATATACAGGCGGCATACCAATTGGTTATAAGCTTTCAGCACAAAATATAGAAAAGGATATTGACGCTGCTTTAGAGATTGGGGTCGATTACATCATTCTAGATGGACGTGGTGGCGGAACAGGCGCAGCCCCCGTGATTTTCAGAGACAACATCTCCGTTCCAACAATCCCTGCTCTCGCACGAGCTCGTAGGCATTTAGACGCTGCAGATAGCAACGTAACACTGGTTATAACTGGTGGCCTGAGAAAACCAGCTGACTTTATTAAAGCGATGGCGATGGGCGCTGATGCAATTGCTGTTTCAAACTCCGCTATGCAAGCGATTGGCTGTATCGCCATGCGCGCTTGTAGCACTAACAACTGCCCAGTAGGTATTGCTACTCAAAAACCACACCTTGTTTCACGTATTGTTGTAGAGAAGTCAGCACAGCAATTAACTAACTTCTTTGATGCCTCGGTTGAACTAATGCAGGTGATGGCGCGTGCTTGTGGACATGATCATCTATCGAAGTTTTGTCATGAAGATTTGACCACATGGAAAAAAGATATGAGTGATATTTCGGGTGTTAAATTTGGTGGCATTGGCTAACACAATAGCAACTCAAGAGGCCTTTGATACTTTCATAAGAGCGACATTCCGAGAAGGATTATTGGGAACCAATAATTCGAGGAGGCGGAGCCGTTGAAAGTATCAAAGGCCTCGTCCCACTGACAATTTAAGCTGCTCAAGCATCAAAGAAAAATCCTCCGGTACCCCAGCCTCAATCAACAACGTCTCGCCTGAAATAGGATGTTTAAACTCAATAGATTTAGCATGCAGCATCAAGCGCGACAAACCAAACTGTTCCCTCAAAAACGTATTCTGCTTGCCATCCCCATGGGTAGTATCCCCAATAATAGGGTGGAATATACGCTTCAAATGACGTCGTAATTGATGCTTTCGACCGGTCTTCGGTTTTAAAGAAACTAGAGAGTATCGAACCGAGTCGTAACGCCCCACAGGATAAGGTAATTCAGTGGTTGCAAGCCGCTCATAATGGGTGATTGCAGACTGCGCAGGCTTGTCTTTATCTGCAAGTTTATCCGTCATTTTATCCTGCTCTTCTTGTAAATCCGAATCTACAACCCCACTATTATCCGTATAACCACGAACAACAGCCCAATAAGTTTTGTTCATGGTTGTCGCTGTGAACTGTTTTGAAAGCAGGTTTGCCACTTCAGAAGATAAGGCAAAAAGTAGTACGCCAGACGTCGGCTTATCTAGGCGATGTACAGGATAAACATGCTGCCCTATCTGATCTCGTGTCATTTGCATTGCAAAACGGGTCTCGTATTGATCGATAGGACTTCGGTGAACTAACAAACCTGACGGTTTGTTTATCGCCACTAAAGACTCGTCTTTAAAGAGAATTTCCAGCATAAATAACAACATTTTTTTGTTAGAGCTTCATAAATATTTTTTAATCAATTGGAAAACATTTAGTAATGAAGCAGGTGACAAAATCTAATCAACATTATCAGTGGAGTTTACAATGATTAGTCAGGCAATACAGCCAACAACAACGTTTAAAGCAATCAGTGCCGTGTTCCTCACCGCCTTTTTGTTAGTAGCAGCCCTTCCGGTTAAAGCAAAAACATTACCGAACCTTATGGATGTCATCGAGCAGAATAAAAACTCGGTGGTAAACATCTCAGCGGAAGGTGCAGAGCCTACATCAACAGGAAATGATTTCAGTCAGTTTGATATGGATAAGCTTCCTCCGGCGCTTAAGGAATTCTTTAAGAACATGCCTAAGCCTGATGGAAGACGTCAAGGACCGAGAGGCCGCTACCCTGCCGCATCAGGTTCAGGTTTTATCATTTCTGACGATGGCTACGTTGTGACTAATGCCCACGTTATCGACTCTGCTGCAAAGATTGTCGTTACGTTAAAAGATCGCCGTGAATTAGACGCCAAAGTGATTGGCGTTGACGAATCAAGCGACATCGCCCTATTGAAAATTGAAGCTAAAGGCTTGCCTGCGGTAACGATGGGTGACTCTTCAGAGCTACGTGTCGGTCAGTGGGTTGTTGCAATCGGTGCACCATTCGGTCTTGAGCACAGTGCTTCTCAGGGTATTGTTAGTGCGCTAGCGCGTAGCTTAAATCAGAGAAACACAACTTATGTCCCTTTCATTCAAACAGACGTAGCCGTCAACCCTGGTAACTCAGGTGGTCCGTTGTTTGACCTTGAAGGTAATGTGGTTGGTGTCAACTCAATGATTTACAGCCGCAGCGGGGGTTATCAGGGTATTTCATTCTCTATCCCAGCTGACACTGTCAAAAATGTTGTTAGCCAGCTGAAAGAAAAAGGCTTTGTGAGCCGTGGTAAGTTAGGTGTACACATTCAAGATGTTGATCAAGAGCTTGCTAACTCATTCAATTTACCTGGCCCTACTGGCGCATTGGTAGCTAACGTTGAAAAAGATAGCGCAGCGGATAAAGCAGGCTTCCAACGTGGTGATGTCATCATTACTTACGGTAAGACTCCGATTTACACATCTTCAGATCTACCGCCTCTAGTGGGTAACACTGAAATTGGTAAAGAAGTATCAGTCACGTTAATCCGTGCCGGTGTAGAGAAGACACTCTCCGTTGTTGTCGGTAAGTTAGACAAAAAGAAAGGTGCCATTATCGCTGGCGGTAACCGCGCTAAGGACACCTTAGGTGTTGTTGTCGGCCCGCTTGATGAAGAGCAGCGTGAATCGGTACGCTCTGACAAAGGTGTTGTCGTCAACCAGGTGATGGGCGGAAGTCTTGCTGATAAAGCAGGTATCCAAGTCAATGACATTATCCTTTCGTTTAACAACAAGGAAGTGGCTTCAGCTGCTGAACTTAAGCAGGCGATGAAAGATGCGCCAAAAGGTCGCTCGGTTCCGGTACTAGTCATTCGTGATGGCGGTGCTCGTTACATCCCGATTCACTTACCGAAAGAATAAAGTCTATTTTAAATAAACGATTTCATAGGTAGTACCTTTACGCCCCTTATTTTTAAGGGG
>CALHTA010000158.1 GCA_938038645.1 uncultured Thiotrichaceae bacterium | reverse complement strand
AACCGACATGAACCCAGGGTCGCGAACGACGGATCCGCTAGCACGGAAGAAGTTACCTTCGCTGCAAGATAAATCAGCCGATACGGTATCCATCGTCGCGTGAATCATCTGACTGGCTAGAGTGCGTTTCCAGATAAGGTCATAGAGTTTGTACTGTTCATCTGTCAGATGCTGTTTGATTTCATCTGGGATATTTGTGACTGAAGTTGGACGTATCGCTTCGTGAGCCTCTTGGGCATTCTTTGACTTCGTTTTAAATTCACGAACTTCAGGATTAACCGCTTGCTGCCCAAAGCGCTGACTGATTAGGCCACGTGCTTCTTCAATAGCATCGTTACCTAAGGAAACAGAGTCGGTTCTCATATAAGTAATGAGACCAACAGGGCCATCACCAAGGTCGATTCCTTCGTAAAGTTGCTGTGCAACACTCATGGTGCGTCTTGTGGTGAAGCGGAGCTTTCTAGCCGCTTCTTGTTGAAGCGTTGAAGTAGTAAAAGGAGCAGAAGGGTGGCGTTTACGCTGCTTCTTTTCTAAACGAGTAACGGTCAGGGTGCCAGGAGAAGTGGTTTCACCCTCACTGTTTTCAACTAAGCCCGAGTCATCAGTTATCGTTTTTCTTGCCCCGAGCGCTAGCTCTGAGCTGTTTAAATCGAACTGTTTAAGATTGTTACCTGCTAAGGTGTGCAATTTAGCTGAAAATGGTTGTTCATCCTTCTCCACCGACGCGTCTAAAGTCCAGTATTCCTGAGGAATAAAGGCTTCAATTTCTTCTTCTCGCTCAACAATCATGCGCAAGGCAGGGCTTTGAACCCGACCGGCAGAAAGGCTAGGTTTAATTTTTTTCCAAAGTAAAGGAGATAAATTAAAGCCTACTAAGTAATCAAGTGCCCGTCTCGCTTGTTGCGCATCGATCATCGGCATCGCAAGCTGGCGTGGGTTGGCTACAGCTTCTTGAACTGCTTTTTTAGTTATCTCGTAAAAAACGACTCGGGTGACTTCTTTGTCTTTGAGCAGGTTTTTTTCTTTGAGATATTCATGTAGGTGCCATGAAATAGCTTCACCCTCTCTATCAGGGTCGGTCGCTAGATGTAGAGTTTTAGCTTTTTTTAGTGACTTAACAATGCGATCAACATGCTTTTTATTACGATCTATCAGTTGATATTGCATGTTAAAGTCGTCGTCAGTGTCTATCGCACCGGATTTTGGAATCAAATCACGCACATGCCCATAAGAAGCGAGTACTTCAAAGTCTTTGCCCAAGTATTTTTCGATTGTCTTTGCTTTAGCCGGTGATTCGACGATGACGAGGTTATCGCTCATATGGTAATGATCTTAATTAAAATTTGTGGCAACCATACACCGATTTCAGAAGTAGAGTAAAGAGCGAAGTGTGGGAAAGTTAGGAGATTGTAAGAATAGAAACAGGGGGCGTCCTTGCCCTTTGTTTGTAAAATCTTAGTGGTAACTGAGTGGTTCGTTACCCATTGCGACAGAATCCATCCAGATATAGGAAGCTTCAGAGTCTGGTTGATTTAACAGCAGCATCAGTACAACCCATTTGAGTTTATTGACATCAAAATCTTTGTCTTTAAGCTCAAGTATTCTGTCGATTGCGCGCTCACGCATTTCATGAGTAAGGACTTTTGATTGCTCAAGAAACATCAAGTAGCTTTGACATTCAAAGCTCAACCAGCGTGATTCGTAACGGGAAAACACCCGAATACCACGTGAGCTTGGTTCTGTGATATAAACTTCGGTTTCGTCAGCTAAGCTTTCTAGCCAATCGAAGGCTTTACTAATGTCGTTATTAGGGAAGCCTGCGTCCTGTAAATAGTGCTGAAGGGCGGCTTTGTTTTGAGTAACATCGTCAACTTCAGAATAGTTTTCAAACAAGTAAAAAAGCACATCCAGTGTATTTTCTTTTGTGTTCATAGTGTCCCGTTTATCCGTCCATTATCTCAGCAAGGGCGATTAATCAGAAACTATGAACTCACAACTACTCACGAATACGCGTATAGCTACCCCGTCCATTGGATGCAATTAAGCCCTGCAATTCCATTAGTAAAAGCATGGATGAAAGCGCTGCAGGGGTCAATCCCGTTTGTATGACTAAATAGTCAATTGATACAGGATCATAGCCCATTACTTCCAATAGTCGGTCATTTTCAGCATTTCGTTCTGTTTCGGACGTTTTTCCTGAACCATTAGCAGGCACCTTAAGATCTTTTTGATCGAGCAGGTTGATATCAATTTGTGAGGCTAAATCTTCCATAACATCATTGGCCGTTTCAACGAGTTTGGCACCTTGCCTTATTAATTTGTGGCAACCTCTGGCTAATGGGTTATGTATTGAACCTGGAATTGCAAATACCATTCTTCCTTGTTCATTCGCATAATCTGCTGTGATCAGAGAGCCACTTCTTTGGGCTGCTTCCACGACTAAGGTTCCAATCGATAAACCGCTGATTATACGATTACGTCTAGGGAAGTTTTGAGCGCGAGGAAGCGTTCCAATTGGGTTTTCACTGATTAAAGCGCCTCTTTCGGCAATTTGATGAGCTAGGGCTCTGTTTTTTGCGGGGTAAACTCGGTCTAAGCCCGTTGCAGTGACCGCAATGGTCACTCCGTCATCAGCAAGTGCCCCATGATGTGCTTGGCCGTCAATTCCTAGTGCAAGACCACTGGTAACGCATAAGCCTACCGAGGCGAAGTGTCTGGCGAACTCAAAGGCATTGTTATTGCCACTTTGGGTGGGTGTTCTACTGCCAACAATCGCTATTTGAGGATCACTGAGCAGCTCAATTTTCCCATTAACATAAAGTAGAGGGGGAGCGGAGCTGATTTCGCGTAAGTGCGAAGGGTATTCTTCATCGTTAATAGTAAGCAGATGGTGGTTTTCGTGCTCAAGCCAGAGCATGTCTGGTTTTGCTGCATCAAGTGTTTGAGAAAGTATTGCCTGAATTTGTCGGTTGCTTATACCCGTTTTTTGAAGCGTTGCTTGGCTCGCGTTGAGAATGGTTTCGGCGTCACCAAGATGTTTCAAAAGTTTATGAATGGCTTGGCAGCCAACACCTGGCGCTCGCCATAGCGAGATCCAGGCTTGCATCGATTTAGTATCATTCACAGGGAGTTATCAGTTCCATCAAGGGTTACCAATCTTATACCCATTTCGCACCGCATGGTCAGATTTTGTAATTAATGCATAACTGAAGCGATCACTGACACTGAACACAACCGCTGTTGCAGCCCGTTCTGGTGGAATGATGACCTTGTCAGCAGCAGAGACATAACCTTTTTCGATTCCAGCGTGCGGATCGAGTACTTCACGGCTAGGTTGATAAACGCCTAACACATAACCTGGTTTAAAACCGTCACGTTTGCCTTTGTTAATCGCAATAATCATTCCCGTACCACTAATCATACTAGCGTCGTATAATGACATCACTGTTCCGCGTACTTTGTGCCTGGGTATTTGAATTGGTGCTTTTAGATTGTGCTCATGATTTTTAATATTAAGCAGTCGATCACCAGGGCGAACTTCACGTTTCATGTTAAGTAGCTTGTCGACGGTGACAGGCCCTGGTCTTTCGATCTCGGTTTGAGAGCCATAACTCACTTCATGGCCAATAGATTCACCTGTATCTGGATCAATCATTTCTTTACCCACGCTAAATACAGCATGGCGCTCTAGTTTTTGGCCTCTGAAGTTCTTGACGTAAACATTTCGGCCTGTGTCTAGCAGCAAACTAAAATCTTGTCCGTCGACAATATAAGGAGCCTTTTTAATAGTCGCTTCGTCTAAAACTCGAGGCCACGCTAGAAATGGCGCTAAAGTTGAAATTGGATCACCTGTGCCATCAGTTCTTTCAACTCTGATTTGTGGAACCATGCGATCATTTATAGTTACCGTATCCCGCCCGCGAGTCTGCCTTTTACCTTGATAAATATAGAGTACGTCGCCCGGGAAAATTAGATGTGGGTTAGTAATTTTTTGGTTTTTATCCCAAACCTCAGGCCAGAACCAAGGATCTTTTAGAAACTTATTTGCTATTCCCCAAAGTGTGTCTCCCTTGCGGACTTTATAACGAAGAGGTGCGTCGCCCTTTAATTTACCTTTAGTGCGAGTGACTGTTCGAACAATTTTAGGCCGGTTGCCATTTAGTTCCGCTGCAGACTTTGGCATACCGTAGTAGCTATCGAAGTTTGCATTTGATTTGCTGACCGCTGGGGAGGTCGGCGATGAAAGATTGTTTTTAATAGTGTCTTTGTTGCAGCCACCGAGTAAAATGCTGCTGAGCACGATAACAGAGGTAAATATCTGTCGTGTAATGTGGAAAGACATGGTTTGCCCTCTCGTTCTTATTCGTTATTT
>CALHTA010000157.1 GCA_938038645.1 uncultured Thiotrichaceae bacterium | reverse complement strand
AAACCATTTAAATTCCAACTAACAAGTTTCATGCAGAACTGTCCTTATTATTTCCCAGCTAAGAAAGTAGAGTTATTAGATAATGATGAATACGACAATGACTCTGACGACGGAGGGGATATTTTTGATCAATGAATTTCTTAGGGAATGTCATAAAGGGCTGAATCTATACATCAAGTTAATAGGGGATTTCTCCTCAGACGACTACGCTGAGAACAATAGTTCGCCTCTAGACATCGAAGCCCCGCCAATCAGTAAGATATGCATTGCGCGAAGGCGAGGGTGTGGTATTACCTTTGCGAAGTCCTTTCGGCGCAGCCGTCGGCGAAGCGAAGGTAATACCACACCCTCGTCGCCACAAGCCAAATTTTACTGAGGCGCCAACCCTCTTAGGCGCTCTGAACGGCGACGCAATATCTCAAGCATGCTCAACAGTCCGACCGAAATAACAACCAAGATAGTTGCTACCGCCAAAATAGTAGGCGAGATCTGCTCACGTATGCCCGAGAACATCTGCCTTGGTATCGTCCGTTGATCAACATCCGCTAAGAAGATTACCGCAACCACTTCATCCATTGACGTGATGAAGGCAAACAATGCACCTGAAATCATACCCGGCAAGATTAGAGGCATAATGACTTTGAAGAAGGTCGTCGTTCCGCTAGCGCCTAAACCTTGCGACGCGCGAATTAGCGAGCGGTCAAAGCCTGATAACGTTGCGGTAACCGTGATGATTACAAACGGTATCCCCAAGGTGGCATGAGCCAGTATTATTCCAAAATAAGTTTTCGCTAAACCATCAGGAAAGAACGGGAATAAATCTTTTTGTGAGTAAAAGAAGAACATACCCGTTGCTGTGATAACTAGCGGTACAATCATTGGAGAGATCAGCAAGCTCGTTATAGCTGCTCGATACGGCATCTCTGGGCGAGATAATCCCAGTGCCGCCAATGTTCCAAAGAACGTTGCAATGATGGTAGAAAGGATCGCTATAAAGAATGAGTTACGTGCTGCACGAACCCAAGTCGCGTTGTCCCACATGTCTGACCACCAATTGGTCACACCATCTGGCTCTAACATCCCGAAGCGGAAGATATCGGCATACCATCTTAATGAATAAGCTGAAGGATCTAAGGAAAGCATTCCTTCTGTAAAGGTAAAGTATGGCTCTGCATTAAACGATAAAGGAATGATAATCAGTATCGGTGTTATCAGGAACAAGAAGATAAGCGCACATATCAATAAAAAGATGTACTTGCCAATCTTGTCCATTGTTGTGGCGTAGGCTGGCAAATCCTCCATAAAATAAAGAGGGGCACCGAACGTTAGAAAGAATACTAATGCCACACCAAATGATTGGGTCAGTAAAAATATTCCTAAGGTGAGTGCCAATAAAACCCAAGTGCCCGGACGTTTGAAAAATGCTATTTTCTTCATGACTATTACCCGAACTTCAGATTGTCGACACCGACAAGCTTGTTGTAAACCCAATAGAACACCAAAACGACTGCTAACAAGATCGTTCCTAATGCCGCCCCTAAACTCCAGTTCAAGGTACTCTTTATGTGACCTGCGATGAGGTTTGAGATTAACAATCCATCGTTACCACCTACTAAAGCCGGTGTAATGTAGTAACCAATCGCGAGTATAAATACTAAAAGCGTTCCTGCCGCAATACCTGGAATGGTTTGCGGGAAGTAAACTTTAGTAAATGCATAAGTTGTTGATGCACCCATTGACTTGGCTGCACGCATATAACTTGGCGGTATCGTTTTCATCACAGAATAAAGCGGTAATATCATGAACGGCAGCAGGATATGCACCATCGCTATTATCGTACCCGTCATGTTGTAAATCATTTGAATACGACCGTCATCGCCAATGACACCGAGGAAAACCATGAAGTCATTGACTATCCCCTCAGTCTGTAACATCGCGATCCAAGCCGTTGTCCTCACCAAAAGGGAAGTCCAGAACGGGAGTAGCACCAATATCATTAACAGGTTTGACGTCTTCATCGGAAGCGTCGATAACAAATACGAAACTGGATAGGCTAGGATAAAACAGAGCAGCGTGATGACTGCCGATAACCAAAGCGTTTTCATTAAAATAGGGATGTAAATCTGATATAGCTCATCGGCCATAACGATATCACCCTTATCGTCATACTTACGGTCAAGTGCCGCTAAGTAAAACGAGGCAGTGTATTCTTTGGAAGCCCTTTGTAAGGTCAACCACATCGCGGGGTTTTCCCACTTTTTATTGATTTTGATTAAGGCGTCTAGATAGGGGCCTTCTTTAATATTTTTTGCTTTACGTGCCGTTGAAGTGATTAAGCTTCTAGAGCCCGGAATTTCGTAGTTCACTCGTGTCGCTAAGTTACCAACTGTCTTACCAATTTCGCGGTTTTTCTTAGCAAGCGCTAAATCTTTAACAAAGATTTCAACGAATCTATCGTCTGGTAAACCTTCACCATCCCATTCTTGTATCGCCTCTGCAAAATTAGGCGTCACCATAATCCCCGTAGGATTATGTACCGAACGGTATAGCATCTGCCCAATGGGTAATACAAAAGTGATGATAATGAAAATTACCAATGGCAAAGTCAGCAGCAGCGCTTTAATACGCAAGCGTCTTGTCGTCTGAGCCAGTTTAGCTTTTAACGGAGTACCATCGGCGGTAAGAATAGGTGACGTCGAATCAGACATGAATTTTCTCTGTTGGACTGAATACCGCATGGAGAGAATCCCCATGCGGCATGGTGTATCAGACTAGCTTAGCCTTTTGCAAGCCAAGCATTAAAACGCTCTGTAAGCTGGTCAGCATTATCTGCCCAGAATTCAAAGTTGTTTTGTACAGCATTAGTCAAGTTAGCTGGGTTAGTTGGCATCTGTGGACCCATGTCGATAGATGCATCAGTCGCGTATGTACCCACTAGAGAACTTGAAGACTTACGTGCAGGACCGTATGAAATCCAAGAAGCCTGAGCAGCTAGCTGCTCTGTCGCTGTTGAGAACTTCAAGAAGTCCATCGCTAGGTCTTTGTTCTTTGAACCTTTTGGAATTACCCAAAGATCCAAGTCCCAAACTTGACCATCCCAAACGATTTCGAATGGCTTCTTCTCACCAGCAACCGCATTGAAGATACGTCCGTTATAAGCAGTCGTTAGAGCAACTTCACCGTCAGCTAGTAGCTGTGGTGGCTGTGCGCCAGCTTCCCACCAAACAACATCACCTTTGATTGTGTCTAGCTTTTTGAATGCACGATCAACACCTTCTGGAGTTGCTAGTACTTCGTAAACATCTTTAGCAGCAACGCCGTCAGCCATTAGAGCAAACTCAAGGTTTACTTTAGGGCTTTTACGTAGACCACGCTTACCAGGGAACTTCTCCATGTCGAAGAAATCAGCCATTTTAGTTGGGCCATCTTTTATCTTAGACTTGTCATAAGCAAAGATAGTTGACCAAACGATGTTAGCAACCGCACACTCATAAAGCGTTCCTTCTAGGAAATCGTCTTTAGCAGCTGTGCCGTCAGCACCAGCAGGTAGGTCTGCAGGATCGATTGTCTCAAGTAGACCTTCGTCACAAGCACGGATAGCGTCTGACAATTCTACGTCAACGATGTCCCAGCTTACGTTTCCAGCTTCAACCTGAGCTTTTATCTCAGCGATACCGCCATTGTAGTCTTCAGACTTGATCGTGTTACCAGTCTTTGCAACCCAAGGCTTGTGATAAGCTTCAACTTGAGACTTAGTGTAAGCACCACCCCAAGAAACGACAGTGATATCACCAGCGCTTGCTGCAGATGAAGCAATTAAACCAGCAGCTAAAATGCTAGCGGATAGAGTCTTTAATTTCATTTTATTCTCCTCAAAATTGTATTCTGGACAACCAGGATACTTACATATGCTGTCAGGCTGGACAAATCCTTTTGACAGCTAACTAAAACAGGCGCCTTTAACCAAGAGGCCCCTTAAATATGTTGTCAGGCAACAGGGTCGAGTGCTTTACAGTCACCCGCGGCCCAGCCAACAGTAATCGTTTGATCTTTTTTCAAAGGTCTTAGTTCACCGCGATTTCTAACTTTAGCGATGAACTCTTTATTTCCTGCAACTTCCATTACAATTCTCAGGTGATCACCTAAGTAAAGGATTTCGCTAATTTTTCCACTCAGCATGTTGTCCATAGAGACTTCTGGCTCTACTTCAACACGCTCTGGCCGTAGCGAGATTGTCGTACGATCACCAATAGCAGAAACGTTAACCGCTTCGGACTTAACTGACGTTCCATCATCAAGCAGAACTTCGCAAACCTTGCCGTTGATCGCAGTCACTTTGCCAGAAAGCTTGTTATTTTCACCAATAAACTGTGCAACAAAAGAGTTCTGCGGACTTTCATAAAGCTCGTCAGGTGGGGAAAGCTGCTGAATAATGCCATCTTCAAATACAGCAACACGGTCAGACATGGTTAATGCTTCAGTCTGGTCATGCGTTACGTAAACAACCGTTACACCTAAGTTCTCATGGATGTGTTTGATCTCATACTGCATTTGCTCACGCAATTGCTTATCCAGTGCACCTAACGGCTCATCCATCAAAATCAAATCAGGTTCAAATACTAAAGCGCGGGCAACGGCTACACGCTGCTGCTGTCCACCGGATAACTGTGCAGGTCGGCGGTTACCGAATGCACCTAGCTCAACCATTTCCAGTGCACGCTTAACTTTTTTGTCTATGTCTGCACCACTGATGCCACGAACCTTCAACGGGAACGCTAAGTTTTCCGCAACTGACATATGGGGAAACAAGGCATAGTTTTGGAATACCATACCGATACCACGCTTGTTCGGCGGTACTGAATTGATTGCTTTATCGTTGAGGTAGATTTCGCCGTTTGTAGCAGGTTCAAAGCCTGCCAACATCATAAGGCATGTTGATTTACCGGAGCCAGAGGGGCCTAGCATTGTCAAGAATTCACCGGGTGCGACATCTAAATTCAGGTCTTTTACAACCATGATTTCGCCATCATAGCTCTTCTGGACCTTCTCGAAGCGTACCGCTGCCCCTGTGCTATTACTCATTGATGCTTATTCCTTATCGATTGCGAGGAGGAATGATCAGACAATAAAATGATCAGTGGTGCGGCTATTTAGAGCCGGAACACACAATCCTTTTAAGAACGATAAACCCCCGATTAAAACCCTTGTCTCCATGGCACATGGACTTGTGTTCCAGTGACAACTGTTTCTTTAACTACTGAGGATTAACGTAACATAAACAGGTAATAAATTACCAAGGAAAAATAACCGCCCTGAGCAAAAAAATTAGTCAGGGCAATATTTACATCTCAACTATTTACAAAATAAATAACAAAATTATTTTTTTCAATTAACTATCGGCCTTAGCCAGCGGCTTTGATCGCCTGCCGGATAACCGCCCTAAGCTTTTCAGCGTCACGTACGTCGCGCAGTAGTTCGCCATTTAAAAACAAAGTCGGCGTAGATGCTGCGTGCGCTTTCTTCGCGCTTAAGCTATCCGC
>CALHTA010000156.1 GCA_938038645.1 uncultured Thiotrichaceae bacterium | reverse complement strand
CTGTTTGCAATGAAAATTTTATAGCGAAAAAAGATAGAGATGATATTGAGTGTTTATATCAGTCAATTTCAGAACAATTGAAAAAGGTGAGAAATAACTAACCAACGAGGGGTAAATTAACTTTAATAAGTTAGATTTAACGGTTTTTTTAAACTGCTTTAATATAATTTAAAATACCCTTTGTTGACTTGAGTTGCTGTTAATCTTACGATTTGGTTGTGATATTTATTAAATAAACACGCTTTTATAATCGCTGCTTATTAATGGATATAAAAAATGAGTGCAATTAATTTTTTTAATTGATTAAAATCATTTTCTAATGTTACTGGACCTCATTTTATCCCGTCTTCAAAGTTTAAGGTTATCCAACTCCCTAATCTCTCGCAGGGTAACCTTTTTTTATTAAGTACGCAGCCTGCCCAAGTCATTGGCAGGTTGGTATTCATCATTAAACAGATCATTAATTTAATTAACTAGGAGCTAATTATGGCTGCCACAAAAGCTAATCAAGCGACAGAAGAATTACGTGAAGAAGTAGAAAGTTTGCGCAAAGAGCTCTCTGAGATGGTTGAGATGTTCAAAGATAAAAGCGGCAATTATGCTGAAGAGATTGCAGGTACCGTAGAAGAAAAACTGGTTTCATATAAAGATAAAGCAGAAGAGGGGGCAGAAGCTGTTTATGAAAAAGGTGTGGAAGGATTAGAAGAAATTAATAACCGAGTACGTAAAAACCCGGTGGCTAGTTTAGCGATTGCAGTGGGCGTAGGTTATCTACTGTCAAAGCTATTGAACAATGATAAATAAATGTCATTGCTTAGGTTAAAAGTGCCGGTGCGACAGGTGTTCGTATCTTGAAAATGCTGACTGAGACAATTGTCAGCATTTGCGATCTTGCAGAAGCTGAAGGCAGGCTACTGAGGCAAAAAGTTTTACAGACTTTTGGTATCGGGCTGTTAATGCTTTTAGCCGCTTTAATGCTATTTGTGGCGCTAGGGCTCTTGATTGCTGCGATATATCATTTATTACTTAACTGGCTTGTTCCAGAGTCAGTATTTTTAATTATTTCCGTTTTTTCCCTGTGCTTAGCTGGAGGTATTTTATGGATCGCGCTTCTTCTAAACCGAAAACAGTAGATGCTGCGAAGCAACGCTTACTCGCAGTCTCAGGTCAGAAAAAAGACTACTTGGCCCCAATCAAAAAGAATCCCTTGGCCAGTGTCGGTATTGCGCTGACCGCTGGTATGTTATTGCAAGGCGTCGTTCGCAAAGGTGGGCTCCCACCCAGCTTGTTTAGCATTGGTCTACAGTTATTAAAAAAACTATAAGGATATTTACTCGCAATGAAAACCACTGATTACAGCAGCCTCAAAATCCCTATCTGGGGCCTGTTTATCATCAGCCTTATGACAACATTGTACTTTGCAAAATCCATCTTCATTCCAATCTTCCTTGCGGCTATCATCGCTTTTCTATTGTCCCCCGTTGTCAGTTTTCTGACTCGCTTGTACATACCTCGTGCCCTAGGTAGCGCAGTTGTCATTATTTTTGTAACGACTATTTTCAGTCTTTTACTCAACTATTTATCTGAGCCTGTCAGTCTGTGGTTAGAGCGCTTGCCTTCAGAAATTAGCAATATTGAACAAAAGCTATCTCCTTTCAGAGAGTCCATTGAAACCGTTCAAAAGACCACTGAGACCGTTGAAGAAATCGCTTCAATGGAAGATACCAATCAAACAACTCAGGATGTGGTTGTGCAAGGGCCTAATATTTTCCATACTTTGCTGGATGGAACCCAAGCGCTGCTAATCAGCAGTCTGTCTTTTGTTGTCTTGCTATATTTTGGTTTAGCGTTTGGCCATACGCTAGCTGAAAAAGCGGGTTCTTTATTTCAGGATAAAAACTTTGAAGAGAAGGTTTCTCGCATTTCAAGTGATGTGCAAAAGAAAGTAAGCCGTTATCTACTGTTGATTACTGGCATTAATGTAGTCTTAGGTGCTATTGCCGCTTTGCTTATGTGGGTGACTGGGATGCCGAATCCATTGGTTTGGGGGGCATCAACAGCATTCTTCAACTTTATTCCTTATATTGGTCCAGCGATTAATTTGTGCATTATCACGTTGGTTTCATTGCTTACGTTTGATGGTCTTACGCAAAGTCTGATTCCACCGGCGCTGCTACTCCTGCTTAATTTGTTGGAAGGTCAGTTCGTACAGCCCATGTTTATTGGAAGAATGTTTACGATTAACCCACTGATAATATTTCTTTCTGTACTGATCTGGGGTTGGGTGTGGGGAATGGCCGGTATGTTTATGGCTGTTCCGCTGCTCGTTATTGCTAAAATTATTATGGATAACAGCGAGGAGCGCGCAAGCTATGTTTGATGTTCGATTGAAACATCCCTTAATACTTAAATTATTAGTTGCTTCTCTGCTGATGGCCTTGGTCAGTGTGACTCAGGCAGATCAGCTAACAGAGCTAATCACTGGGACTAAAACAGAAGCGCCTGTCGTCAGCGATAAGGTCATCACTACCGATAATTCCAAGCAAGATGACCTAAAAATAAAGCAACGCCTGCGAGAAATTTTTACCGAGCTTGAGGCTTTAAGAAATATTGGCATTGCCGTTAATAAAGGTGTGGTAACCCTAAGCGGCGAAATTGACGCTGGCAGTTCGGGTGACAAAGCAATGCAATTTGCACGTTTAGTTGAAGGGGTCGTCGAAGTAGAAAACGAACTTCAAATAAACCGTAGCTTGGGTAAACGGCTATCGAACACATGGGACAAGCTCTGGCTCATGAGCAAAGAGACGCTTGCTAATTTACCCTTGCTGATGATTGCTTTACTGATATTTTCAACCTTTTGGTGGATAGGGCGCTGGATATCGAAACGTAAAATCTTTCGTCGAGTCAGCCCGAATCATTTTATAGCTGACCTACTGGGTCAAATAACCCATCTTCTATTTATTGTATTTGGAATTGTTTTAGCGCTGATATTGCTCGATGCAACCGCGCTAATTGGAACCATTCTTGGGGCGGCCGGTATCGTGGGTTTGGCGGTTGGTTTTGCGGTGCGTGACACGGTTGAAAACTATATCTCGAGTATCTTACTCAGCTTAAGAAACCCCTTTCAAGCAAACGATTACGTGAGTATTGATGGTAATAGTGGCAATGTGCTTCGATTGACATCAAGGGCGACTATTTTGCTTTCGCCTGAAGGCAATCATATCCGTATCCCAAATTCTAAAGTCTTTAAGGCAGTCATCACTAATTACACGCGTCATTCTGAGCGGCGCTTTCAGTTTGATGTTGGTGTGGATACTGACCAGGACTTGCTCGTTGCACAGACCTTAGCGACTAGCGTTCTGAAAAAGACGCAGGGTGTGTTGGAAGATCCAAAACCCTTAGTGGTTATTCAGCAGTTAGGTGATTCTAATGTATTGCTTAGGGTTTATGCATGGGTTAACCAAGAGCACTATAGCTATGCGAAAGTACGGAGCGAGACTATTCGTGCGATTAAAGAGGCATTTGATGATGCTGATATCGTTATGCCAGAACCCATTTATAACCTCCGATTGATGCAAAACGGAGGGGTTAAAGATTTATCCACCAACAGTTTTGTGTCAACCAATTCGAGTAATCCATCAGGAGTGCTAGCACAGAATAATAGGCCTAGCGCTGACGATGCTGATATCCGTGAGGTGACCGATGTAACGCCTGATCGGACCGTCGAGAACAAGGTGCTTGCGGAGCAGGCAAGCAGCGATAATGAAGGTGAGAATTTACTGACTGATGGAGCTCCAAAAGAGTAAACAAATTTCGTTTATAAAGAAGGCACTTCAATGATGAAGTGCCTTCTTTAGTTTTACGGTATTGCTGAGTTAATTAATTATCAGAAGGGCTATCTTGCTTTGGCGCTTCGATAGTTAGTGTTGGTTTTTCAGGGTTATTATTGGCCATTACTTTTTGACCACTCTTCAACCTGCTTTTCGGCTTCATCTTTCTCTATGCCGTAGCGTTCTTGAATCTTCCCAATAAGCTCTTGGGTGTTCCCTTCGGCAACATCCATATCGTCATTGGTTAGCTTTCCCCACTGTTGTTGTGCTTTACCTTTTAACTGTTCCCACTTTCCTTCTAAAATATCAGTATTCATTTTAAATCCTTAGGGTGATTGAAATTATTAATGAGCGTTCTAGATGACTTCAATTTGATAATTAATGTTATAGAGCGCATTTCTGTAATGGATTAATTTATCCATATCATTAAGGTCTTCAAATAGCTTTTTCACCATATTAGAAGTTATTGCGGATAAAAAAGTAATCTGGAGAAGTAAGGAAAGCTATTCAATAGACCTGTTTTAACCTTACCATGGTGTTTAGTGAGGGGTATGAGGATTTGTTTAAAGTGTTTTAAGGAATTTAACTTAATTTAAATATGCAAATTATGAGGGTCGATAAAGATTAATATAATAAATATATATTATATTAATCTTTTTTGCCGTTGCTAACTTTTTGGCCCTGCAAAGAACCAAGCAACTAAACCAATGATTGGTAAGAAAACGATTAGCAGTGTCCAAATTATTTTAACGCCAGTGCTAGCACCGCTGCCAAATACCTTCATTACCGCATAAATATCTAATATTAATATGATAAGGCCGAGTATGCCGCCAACTTCAATGCCCACTATTTGACTCCTTTAAAATTTAATGATGGGTTTTTCAGATAAAAAAACCTGAAGTGATAATGTTTTCCTGATAAAAGAAAAATTATACTTGCCTCACTAGAACACAAAGATAATGGGCTTGATACTGAAATTTGCTTACTTTTAAACTACTTTAAATAAATATTTTTTAATGAGTTTAGGCTAATATAGTCATCACATTGATAAAAGGAATTCTAATGAGGCAAGTTCCCGTACAAGATAGTTGCTTAGTTGAGCGAATGCGGTATTACATCGATATTGATGATGCTAACGAAGCACTTTTGAGAGGGCTTGAGAAGGATGAAGTTAGTTACAAGTCAAGAGTTAAGCTCCATCTCCAAGAAAAAAACACTAATTTATACATTCTAAAAACAGGTTGGCTATATCGATACACTGATTTACCTGACAATCGGCGCCAAGTGTTAAGAGTGCATTTTCCAGGTGACATAGTAGGGCTTACCGATGTGGCCATGGAAGAGACGATTGGCGATACGATGACTGCTTCTGACGTAGTCCTCTGCCCATTTCCCAAGCGAAGTATGGATGTGATTTTCAGGCAGTCTCCACGTTTGACCGCCCTTATTTTTAGCTTGGGTATGCTTGAAGAAGCCATACTGCTTGATCGTATTACGATGATTGGGAGGAGCAGTGCGCTAAGGCGTGTTACTAATTACCTACTTGAGATTCATTCAAGGCTAAGAACACACACGGATGACGCAACTTTTAATTCATTTGAGATGTTGCTGACTCAAGAAGTAATAGCAGATGCCTTGGGTTTAACCAATGTTTCTGTCAGTAATGCTTTTGGGCAGCTGGAGCTAGATGGCAAGATTATTCGAAACCGGAAAGTCATCACGATTGTTGACCCTGAAAAACTTAAAAAAGAGCTGGATTTCAAAGATCGTTATTTTCGCATTGATACCAGTTGGTTTCCCTCTCATTGAAGTGACGTTTAATTGCTTGACTAAGCAAGAGGCTTCGCTATATTTAATAATTTACTAAGGCGGAAGTTATGAATTTAACACCTTATCAAGATCTTTTAGCCACCGATATCTCTGACGCGCAAGGCCAAGGCTTTGCCATGGACATCGGCATTAAATCATTGCTTTCTCCTACCCCATCGATAATGGGCGTAGCCTTTACAGTACGCTGCACCGATCGCAGCAACACCTACATGCATGACGCTATTTATTCAGCGCCAAAGGGTTCCATTATCGTCGTTGAGGCAGATGAAGATAATTATGCTGTGGCTGGTGGAAATGTCTGTGCGGTTGCACAACAAAATGGTATTGCTGGTTTTGTCATCGATGGGGTGATTCGTGATTTAGGTGAGTTGCGAAATTTAAACTTCCCAGTATTTGCGCGTGGCGTATTCCCTAAGCCTGGCGGTAAAAGCAAAAATGGTGAGTCTCAAGTAACGATCAAATGTGGTGGGGTGAAGGTTAACACAGGTGATTTGATCGTAGCTGACGAGGAGGGCATTGTGGTTATTCCAAAGAATGAGATTGAAGAGACCCTTGCAACGGCCTTAGCCAAACAGCAAAAGGCAGAAGCTCAGTCTTTGGCCGATTGGCGTGCTAATCATGAGAAAAAGATTAGCGAAATTGTTAATGGTTAGTGCACATAAAATGAGTTCCTTGCCAATTGGTAACATTAAAGTTCTTTAGGTTTGAATATAATATGAGTGTTAATCCACATCGATACCCCCTTTAAACCGGATACCCATCATGAAAAAAATTATTCTAATGTTACCTGTCGTTATTGCTTTGCAAGGTTGCTCAACGCTTATGCCCGCAGAAGGCCTTGACCTTACGAGTACCAAAGAAAAAACAGCGGCCGCTGTTGTAGGTGCTGCAGTGGGTGGTTACTTGGGGACCAAATTAGGTGGTGACAGTGCTGCTGGGAAAAACCTGGGTCTTATCGCCGGAACGTATGTGGGAATGTTGAGTCCAGCTGCGATTTGGAAGAAATACGGTGGACAAATGGTAACTGAATCGACGACTGTTCGAAGACGTTATCAATAAGCTGAGTAACAGGTTTTGAGTACCTAGCTGAGGCAATTAGCCTGGCTGGGTACTAACGGTTTTGTAAAGCTCATCAATGCCTTGATCAACATAAGCACTAAAGAAATCAGGCGTGGTATAGCCTAAAATGCGCTCCGACTGCTCCTCACCATTGGCATCTAAAAATACTAATGTGGGCGTCATTGAAGCACCGTAGAGCGTTGATATTTGCCCCGTTGTAATGGTTTGTCCGTTAAAGTTAACCAGATCATCACTGCTATCAATTTGGATTTTGCGAATCAGAATTTTTTCATCATATTCGCCACTCCTTAACATAGGCACCAGCAAGTCTTCTTCTAAACGCTCGCAGTACTCACAATAACTCGCGTGAAACATCACCAACAGACCAAGCTTATCCGCTTTCATTTGCTTGCTAAGCGTTTGTAGATCGTCTTCTTCAATAATTTCCATCGCGAGCCTCATTGCTTTTGCCTCATTGGCGTTTTTATCGTAAAGTGCCCAAACTTTCAACCTTCTATCAAACGGCTCCTATGTCTAACACTCTACGTATTGCCACCCGAAAAAGTGCACTCGCCATGTGGCAGGCTGAGCATGTTGCCAGTCGCTTACAGGCTATCCATCCTGATTTGACGGTTGAACTAGTAGGCATGATGACACGTGGCGATATAATTTTGGATACCCCATTGGCAAAGGTTGGGGGCAAAGGGCTATTCGTTAAAGAGCTTGAAACCGGTATGTTAGAAGGCGTTGCGGATATTGCCGTGCATTCCATGAAAGATGTTCCGATGGCCTTTCCAGAAGGCTTACATCTTCCGGTGATTATGGAGCGCGAAGATCCTACTGATGCGTTTGTATCTAACCAATTTGATTCCATCGATGCATTACCTCAAGGTGCCAGAGTCGGTACGTGTAGCCTGCGTCGACAGACCCAAATTCGTGAGTACCGACCTGATCTAAAAATTCTTGACCTTCGTGGCAACGTCAACACACGTTTAGCGAAGTTAGATAACGACGAGTATGATGCCATCATATTAGCCTCAGCGGGCCTGATCCGATTAGGTTTTCAAGAGAGGATTAAAGAAGGTATTAGTGTTGAGCAAAGCCTCCCGGCAATCGGGCAAGGTGCCGTAGGCATTGAGTGTCGTGCTGATGACGAGCGAATTAATGCCTTGTTAGCACCGTTAACTCACGATGATACGGCCATTCGAGTGAAAGCCGAACGTGCTTTAAATAATCGCCTAAATGGGGGTTGTCAGGTGCCAGTAGCAGGATACTCAATTCTGCAAGGCGACCAGATATGGCTACGTGGATTAATCGGATATCCTGATGGTTCTGAAATATTCCGCTCAGAAAGAACGGGATCGATTGAAGATGCTGAAGCAATCGGTGTGGAAGTTGCCGAAGAACTGTTAGCTAAGGGTGGTCGCGGTGTGTTGGATAGCATTGGTATCCATGTAGCCTAATGGCAGAGCGCCTACCATTAGCGGGCAAGACCATTGTAGTTACCCGCCCACAAGGGCAATCATCAGCAATAAGCAAGCGATTAGGCGAACTGGGTGCTGAGGTCATCAAGTTTCCACTGATTGCGATTGAATCTATATCAAATCAAAATTTAAATCAGGCAATACTAAATAATTATAATTATCTGATTTTCACCAGTAGAAATTCGGTGGAAATGCCCATTAGGGCATTGATGGATGGACAATCATCTGGGTCTAAAATTAATTTTCCAGACACGACTAAGATCGCTGCGGTAGGAAAGCAGACAGCTGAAGCTCTCGCTGCGCACGGTGTTTCAGCAGCAATAGTGCCAACCGAATCATTTAATAGTGAGGCGTTATTAGCACATAAAGCCCTACAGCTTGTAGCCGGTAAAAGGATTGCCATTATTAGGGGTGAAGGCGGTCGTGATTTGTTGCGTGATACACTCATTGAACGAGGTGCTGAGGTAGACTACATTGATGTTTATCGCCGGGTGTGCCCAGTGGATAATTTATTGCCATTAGTTAAGTGTCAGGAGCAGGCCGGAATCGATATAATTATGTTCACCAGTGTTGAAGGGCTAAATAATTATTATTCACTGGGAGCAAGTCAAACATCGCTTCAACACACGACGCTGCTTGTGGGAAGCCGAAGAATTAACGCTGCCATAAATGAAGTGAGTCACCGCGGTCAGGTGCTTGTTGCAGATGACCCTAGTGATGACAAAATGGTTAACTGTGTGCTGAGCTGGGCTGCCAGCGACTAAAATTTTAGAAGGAATTGTCGATGATCGATCACACGACCGAGATGGAGAAGCAGGTCCGCACCTTGCGTAAGCGGTCAATCTTTACTTTATTTCTCACTTGGTTGGCACTGTTCTTCACCGTTATTGGTATCGCCGCAGGTTATAAAAACTTCTTGAGAGTACATGATAAGTCAAAAGCGGCTAGTGATGATGCGAAGGTGGCTATGGCGCTTATGCCTCAAATGGCAAGCAAGCTTTCTATTGAAAACTGGCAACGTGAAAT
>CALHTA010000155.1 GCA_938038645.1 uncultured Thiotrichaceae bacterium | reverse complement strand
TTTTAACCGAGAAATAAAGACTATGAGCGAAGCAACAGAAGAACAACGACTTGCCGTTGAAACCATTTCAAACTTGGTGTCACAAGCGCGAGAAGCACAAGAAATTTACGCGACTTACAGTCAGGCGCAGATTGACGAAGTTGTGTTAGGTGTTGCTTGGAGCTTGATGGAACCTGCGAATAATCGCAGACTCGCCGAACAGGCTGTGGCTGATACAGGTCTGGGTGATGTCGACGACAAAATTACTAAAAATCATCGCAAGACTTTAGGTCTACTGCGGGATTTAAAACACGCCAAAACGGTTGGCGTGATTAATGAAATACCAGAGAAAGGCTTGATAGAAATTGCCCGCCCATTAGGGGTAATAGGTGCCGTTGTACCGTCAACCAATCCTGTTGCAACGCCTTATAATAAAACCTTAAACGCACTCAAATGCGGCAACGCGATTATCCTAGCGCCCTCTCCTGCTGGCCAGAAAGTGTGTGCTGAAATACTGACACTGATTCATGCAACCTTGGAAAAACTAGGTGCTCCAAGCAACCTAGTACAGATGCTACCAATTCCAGCTAGCAAAGCACTCACCTACGAGTTGATGCGTCAGGTTGATTTAATTGTAGTAACAGGCTCTCAAAACAATGTGAAAGCGGCTTATACCAGCGGTACACCCGCAATTGGGGTTGGCTCAGGTAACGTGCCTTCTATTATTGATGCATCTGCAGATTTAGCTGATGCAGCCGCTAAAGTCATGGCTTCAAAGACATTCGATAATGCAACCAGCTGCTCTTCAGAAAATAGCATCGTGATACTCGATGCGGTTTACGATGAGATGATTGCTGAACTAGAGAAAGTCGGCGGACGCTTACTGGATGCGGATGAAAAACAGCAGCTACAATCTAAACTATGGGATCAACATGGCCACCTCAGTCGCACAGTGATCGCACAAAGTGCCGACAAAGTGGTAGGTGCTTGCGGACTAAAACGTGAGTCATTGGCAGGCGCTAAATTCTTAATGGTTTCAGAGACAGGTTGGGGAAAAGACTTTCCTTTCTCAGATGAGAAACTATCACCCGTTTTAACCGTTTACCGTGCGCGTGATTTTGAGCATGCCTGTGAAATTACTAGCGGCGTATTGAAATATAAAGGTCAGGGCCACTCGGTCAGCATACATTCTAAGGATGATGCGCATATCGACTCTTTAGGTCACAACCTTCCGGTCAGCCGCGTCATTGTGAATCAGGCACATACTTTTGGTACCGGCGGCGGCTTTAACAATGGCTTACCTTTCTCCCTGTCAATGGGCTGCGGCTCATGGGGCGGCAATAGCATTTATGACAACCTCAATTACCGTCATTATATGAATATCACACGTATCGCTAGGACCATTCCTGCCGATGAGCCAACGGTTGCTGAGATATTTGGGGACTATTGGAAGTCTCAAGGCATTGAGCAGCAAGGAGCTTAAAATGGCAAAATGCTCCACACTTAGAGAACTGATAGATCTTCAAGCCAGCGCTCGACCTGAGCAGACTTATCTGATCACGCCTGAAACTGATCAGCAGATGAGCTATGGCCAACTGCAGTCGCATGCTCAGGCATTTAGCCAACACCTGCAGCAAGCGGGCATCAAAAAAGGTGATAAGGTCGCTATGCTCCTTGATAACGGCTATTGGACGGTCGCTATCATGCTGGGAACGATGTACGCCGGTGCGGCCATTGTACCGATGAATGCAGTAGCAGGCGCTTCAGTTTTAGACTATGTGTTGGATCACAGCGATTCACAATTGTTATTTGTCTCTCCGCATTATCAAGAAAAATACTCAGAACTGGTGGATACTGCTGCCTCTAAAATGACGGTCAGTATCGTTGATCAGAGCAGCTTTGAGCTTCCAGAAAGCACTGATAACCTCGTGCTTCCAGAAGTCAGCACTGAAGATGGCGCTGTATTAATCTATACCTCAGGAACAACCGGCAGGCCTAAAGGGGTTCAGCTATCGCATAAAAATGTTTTAGCAGGCGCACAAAACACAGTCGATGCTCACCAGCTAAACGACACTGATCGTGGTTTATGTGTGTTACCGCTTTACCATATCAATGCAGAAATCGTTTCTGTCTTAGGTGCTTTGGTCAGTGGTGGAAGTTTAGTCTTACCACCAAAGTTCAGCGTTTCTAACTTCTGGCCACTCATTGCAGAAAAAGAATGCACTTGGTTTAGCTTGGTTCCTACGATTGTGGCCTATTTGCTTGACCACGCTGAGCGAGAAGGCATCACCCCTGAAATAAAAGACTACCTCAGTAACAAAGTGAAATTTGGGCGTTCAGCATCGGCTCCGCTGTCTCCAGAAATGCACAAGGAATTTGAAGAAAGGTTCGCTGTTTTACTTATTGAAACAATGGGACTTACAGAAACTGCCGCACAAATCCTCTCAAACCCGCTACCTCCAGGTAAGATTAAATACGGCTCTCCGGGTGTTGCTGTGGGCAATGAAGCCAAGATTATTGATGAGCATGGCAATGAATGTCCACGGGGTGTTTCTGGTGAGCTGATGATTCGGGGCGATAATGTCCTGTCTGCTTACTACAAAAACGAGGCGGCCACGAAAGAAGCGATTACATCAGACAACTGGCTGCACACTGGAGACTTAGCGATGCAAGATGAGGAAGGCTATTTCTTCATTACTGGCCGGCTCAAAGAGCTCATCATCAAAGGTGGCGAGAATATTTCTCCGCGTGAGATTGATGAGGTGCTATTCAACCATAGCGCAGTGCTTGAAGCAGCAGCGTTTGCCGTTGACCATAGAGAATATGGGCAAGAGGTGATGGCCTGTGTGGTATTGAAGCAAGATATGTCAGTGGATTGTGAAACGATACGCGCGTTTGCTGAAGCGGAACTCGGTAAGTTTAAAGCCCCTCAGCAAGTCTATATTATGGATGAGTTGCCTAAGGGACCTTCTGGCAAAGTGCAACGCCTAAAACTAGCGGATTTATGCCTCTGATTGTGGCTCAAGAACTAATGCGGCTAGCTGTTTTAAATAGCCTTTCACTTTTTTTAGCTTTTTCTCAGCGCGTTCACGCTTTTCAAAGTTCACACCATGACGAAGCTTGTGTTTGTAAACAGTCTTTTTATCTTTTAGCGATTTTTTAACAACACCGAGCAGTTCCAGGTCGATTGCTTCGCCTAAATCAGACTGCGCTTTGAACGCTTTTAAGTGCTGTTTTATGGTTTTGAGTTTCATAAAGACAAGCATAGTTCAGTCTGCATTATCTGCAATGACTTTCTGGTTAAAATAACAGGCAATCAGATAAGCGCTCCGCTTCTATAACAGGGTATTGCTTGTTAGAAATCAGTATTGCCAGTAGGCTGCTAATTTTACAAGGAGTCAGTCATGCTTAAACCTCAAAACGGTGTCTTGATTCTCCTTGCCAGTATGTTGCTAATGATCGTGCTCGGCTCAGTGCATGCTTTTTCTGTTTTCCTCGAACCGTTGGAAACTCGCTTTCAAGCTTCTCGGTCTTCCGTTAGCCTTACTTATTCGTTTGCCTTAATGACGCTAACCGCCATTGTGCTGTTTGGTCACCGCCTTTTTGGCTTAATCAAACCAACCCAGTTTATGAGCACCGTTTGTATTTTAGCAGCTACCGGTTGCTTTATAGCCGCCTCTGCTTCTGAGCTGTACATCGTTTGGATCGGCTACAGTTTGATGTTTGGTGCGGCTAATGGTTTGGGCTATGGCTATGCTTTACAAATCTCAGCGCAAGCTAATCCTAATTACAAAGGCTTAGCCATGGGTTTAGTGACGGCAAGCTACGCTTTAGGTGCAGCGATATCACCTTGGCCACTTAATTTAGCGCTGATCAGTTTTGGACTGAGTGCTGCAATGATTGCTTTGGGTCTAGCCGCACTTGTGATCATGCCCGTTATTATGATTGCTTATAAATTAGGGAATGCTCGCCTTGAGCTTCCAGAGTCCAATAAACCTCAACAGTCTTCCCAAAATCGCCGTTTAGTCGTCTTACTTTGGCTTTCCTACGGCTCCGCTGTGACCGCTGGGCTCATGGCTATTGGTCATGCAACAGGGATCGCCCAAAAAGGTGCGGTCAGCCCTGAATGGATTCTAGCCGCGCCTATCGTGCTGGCTATATTTAATATGGGTGGAAGCTTGCTGGGTGGTTGGATGGCAGACCGCGCCAGCTCCAGAGTCATACTAACCGCGCTTCCGTTAGCTTCAGCTATCGTCTTATTGGCACTATCTCAGTTAGCAGAAGGTTTCTCAGTACTCATGGGCTTGGCGGCAACGGGTTTCGTTTACGGCGCTATTATTGCTATCTACCCGACG
>CALHTA010000154.1 GCA_938038645.1 uncultured Thiotrichaceae bacterium | reverse complement strand
GTCTCTAAGATATCTAAGCTTGAAGAAAGCTCATCATACTTAGGTGGCTCACGGTGAATTGGCATCTGCTTAGTTGCATCTACATCACCTTCGTTGTCAATCGGCTCACCTAAAACATTCATGATACGACCCAGTGTTCCTTCACCAACAGGAACCTGAATTGGAGCGCCCGTATTAGCCGCACCCATACCACGCTTTAAGCCTTCCGCTTCACCCATCGCGATGGTGCGAACCACACCGTCACCTAACTGGGACTGCACTTCAAGTGTCAGATTTGAATGATCTGCTACTTTTAACGCATCGTATACATTAGGCACTGCATCACGTGGAAACTCCACGTCTACAATCGGCCCAATTACTTGCACTACATGTCCAGTACTCATTTGATAGTACCTCTATAAAAATATTAAACTTTGCTCAACCAGTCATCAGTGGTTATTCAACCGCTGCTGCACCTGAAACGATTTCAGAAATTTCCTGAGTAATCGAAGCCTGTCGGGCCTTGTTGTATGCCAATTTAAGGTCATCGATAATATTTGCTGCATTATCTGATGCACTTTTCATTGCAATCATACGGGCTGACATTTCGCAGGCGATATTCTCAACAACACCCTGATACACCAATGACTCAATGTAGCGAACCATCAAACGATCAATAACAGTTTCTGACTCAGGCTCGTACAAGTAATCCCAATGTGAAGCCACATCTTTCTCTTGCTCAGCTGCCACAATCGGTAATAACTGATTTACCTCAGGTGTCTGCGTCATGCTGTTAATGAACTTATTCTCTACTAGGAACAAGCGATCAATCTTTCCTTCATCATAAGCGTCTAGCATCACCTTGATAGTACCGATCAAATCAGCTACTTCAGGCTTGTCCCCAATTTGGGTTCTTTCTGCTACAACGCCGTAACGACGAAATGTTGATAAAGCTTTTCCACCAAGAACTGCGATTTCAACCTCAGCTCCCTGCTCTTTCCAATCCGCCATACTTTGAAAAGCTGCTTTAAACAAATTCGTGTTTAAACCACCACAAAGACCACGGTCTGTAGAGATAATGATGTAGCCAACTCGTTTAACATCCTCACGCTGTACGGTGTAAGGGTGTTTGTATTCGAGGTGACCATTTGCTAGATGACCAACCACTTGACGCATCTTATCGGCATAAGGACGAGATTCTTCCATCCGTTCTTTTGCACGACGCATCTTAGAAGCGGCAACCATTTCCATTGCCTTGGTTATCTTGCTAGTGTTTTGAATACTACCAATCTGTGAGCGTATTTCCTTTAGACCTGCCATGGGACTTTACCTCCCGTTACCAAGTACTTTTGGATTTGAAATCTTCAATCAAGCCGCGCATCTCAGATACAATTTCATCGTTGTATCCACCAGAGTCATTCAAAGAGCTCATGAAGTCTGATTTTTCAGAGTTTGCGTAATCACGCATCGCTGCTTCGAAATCACCAATCTTGTCGACATCAATGTCATCAAGATAACCTTCGTTGGCCGCAAATAGCACCAAACCAAGCTCAGCAGTTGTCAAAGGAGAATACTGAGGCTGACTCATTAGCGCTGTTACACGTTGTCCGCGCTCTAGCTGCTTACGAGTACCTTCATCAAGATCAGAAGCAAACTGTGAGAAAGCCGCTAGCTCACGATATTGAGCTAAGTCAAGACGTACACCTCCACCAAGCTTTTTAACCAGCTTAGTCTGTGCAGATCCACCAACACGAGATACTGACAAACCAGCGTCAATCGCCGGACGATTACCCGCGTTGAATAAGTCTGTGTCTAGGAAGATTTGACCATCTGTAATCGAGATTACGTTAGTCGCAACGAATGCAGATACGTCACCTTCTTGCGTCTCGATAATGGGATAAGCAGTCAAAGAACCTGTCTTACCAACCACTTTACCGTCAGTCATTCGCTCAACATACTTTGCGCTTACTCGAGCAGAACGCTCAAGAAGACGAGAATGTAGATAGAAAACATCTCCAGGATAAGCTTCACGACCTGGTGGACGACGTAGCAATAATGATACCTGACGATATGCCCAAGCTTGCTTAGTCAAATCATCATAAATGATCAGAGCATCTTCACCGCGATCACGGAAGTACTCACCCATTGCACAACCAGCATAAGGCGCTAGGTACTGCATAGATGCCGGGTCAGAAGCGTTAGCAGCAACAACGATGGTGTAATCCATTGCGCCATATTCTTCTAACTTACGTACGATACCCGCTACAGAAGAAGCCTTCTGACCAATCGCAACGTAAATACACTTAACGTCTTTACCTTTTTGATTGATGATGGCATCGATAGCGATTGCTGTCTTACCTGTTTGGCGGTCACCGATGATCAACTCACGCTGACCTCGACCAACCGGTACCATCGCATCAAGTGCTTTGATTCCAGTTTCCATTGGCTGATCAACCGACTGACGGTCGATAACACCAGGTGCCACACGCTCGATAGGACCGAATTCAGTCGTATCAATAGACCCCTTACCATCGATTGGCTGACCTAGAGAGTCAACAACGCGACCCATTAGCTCAGGCCCGATGGGCACTTCCAAAATACGACCGGTACATTTAGCCGTATCACCTTCTTTAATCGTTTTGTAGTCACCCAAGACTACCGCACCAACAGAATCACGCTCTAAGTTAAGCGCCAAACCGAAAATGCCATTTGAGAATTCAATCATCTCACCAGACATCACATCGCCAAGGCCATGGATGCGAACGATACCGTCCATTACTGAGACGATGGTACCCTCTGTACGTGCTTCAGAATCTGCTTCGAAGCTTGAGATACGCTTCTTGATCAGATCACTGATTTCAGTTGGGTTAAGTTGCATTAGTTATTCCTCTATATCAGCTCATAGCCGCTTTCATTTTCTGAAAACGTCCATGTAGCGATCCATCAATTACTAAGTCGCCGATACGAATGACCGCACCGCCCAACAAGGCTTCGTCGATCTTAGTAACGAGTTTTACTTTACGACCCATACGCTTTTCTAACGCTGCGACGATTGCACTTTCCTGAGCTTCACTCATGGCAGCAGCAGCGACTATCTCGCCTTCTACTTCACCTTGAGATTCAGACTTCATTGTTTCAAACAGTGAAGCCATGTCAGGTAATAGTGCAAATCGGTTATTCTCACCGAGCGATTTAAGCAAATTAACGCTTTGATCATTTAAGCTGCCACTTGCCAGCTCTACAAAGGTATTAACTTTTTGCTCCGCGTTGATCTTAGGGCTGTTCAGCAATTCAGCTGAACCTTCCGCCGATACAATCGAAGCCATCGCGCCCAGCTGCTCTGACCAAGTGTCAAGAGAACCTGAGCTTTCTGCTAGTTCGAATACAGCTTTAGCATAAGGGCGTGCAGCAGTTGTCAATTCAGACATCGTGGCACCACCTAAATTTTTGCAGCCAGTTCTTCTAGCGCCTTAGCGTGAGCACTACTGTCAATTTCCTTACCTAGGATTTTTTCAGCACCGCTTATCGCTAATGTAGACACTTGAGAACGAAGTTCTTCAGAGGCACGACTACGCTCCATCGCAATTTCAGCTTCAGCAGCTGTTTTAATACGATTCGCTTCGTCGACTGCATCTGCCTTCGCCTTTTCAACGATTTCAGATGCACGCTTCTGAGCTTGAGCGATCAGGTCAGCTGATTGAGCTTTAGCTGAACCCAGCTCTTCCTCAACCTGCTTCTGTGCTTGCTCTTCGAACTTATGACCTTCTTCAGCAGCTGCCAGCCCCTCTGCAACACGTGTCTTACGATCTTCCAACGTGTTGATGATAGGCTCCCACAAGTACTGTTTAATGAACCAGATTAGGACAGTAAATACGATTAACTGTCCAAACAGGGTAGCTGTGACATTCATAATTACTCTCTCCGAATGTTAAGTTTTAAACTTCTCTAACACTCAAGAATAATTAGCCAGCAATCGCTGTCTTAGCTGCATCCAAGAACGGGTTAGCGAAGATGAACCACATTGAAATACCCAATACGATCATCGGGAATGCTTCCATCAAACCACCGGTGAATAGCATTTGACCAGTCAACTGAGCACGCATCTCAGGCTGACGAGCAATACCTTCGATGAACTTAGAACAGATTAAACCCCAACCTAGTGCAGAACCAAAAGCCGCTGCCGCTAGAACGATACCTACAACTAATGCAGTTGATGATACGATTTCAGATACTACTGAAGCATCCATAGTTAACTCCTAAAAACAATAAAAATAAAAAAACTCAAATAAAAAATTCAATCAAACAAAACAATTAGTGATCTTCAAGCTTCTGACTTGCCAGTCCCAAAAAGATGACGGTCAACAGCATGAAAATGTAAGCCTGAAGGATAATTACCATAATGTGGAAAATTGACCAGAGCGATCCAAGCGCTATTTGACCCGGCATTGCCCAACCCACACCTAGCAGAGCAATCAGTAAGAACAAAAGCTCACCGGCAAACATATTTCCAAAGAGTCGAAGCCCCATACTAATCGGCTTGGCTAGCTCTTCGATAATAGTCATACCAACATTCGCTGGCGCCAACACAATCTTCAAAGGAAGTGATTTAGCGGCAAACGGATGGGTTAAGAACATCATGATGTAGCCAACAAAGCCTTTGCTCTTAATGTTGTAAAAGATAATCAAGAGGAAAACCATCAAGCCTAATGCGAATGTCGTATCAAGGTTAGTCGTTGGAACCGCTTTGAAATAAACGTGATGTGGATCTACACCAAAGATACTGGCGACACCTGCAACCAAAGAGGGAAGAAGATCGACAGGAACGATATCCATGGTATTCATCAGAATAACCATAATAAAGATGGTGATTGCCAAAGGACCGATCCACTGATCCGCATCAGGAAAGATATCTTTAACTGTTTGATTTACGAACTCAACAATCAGTTCTAAGATATTTTGCAATCCCGTCGGTTTGTCAGGATCTAGATTCTGACCAACCTTATAAGAAACAAACGCGAAAATACCTGCAAGAACAACAGTCACCGCGAAGATATCCCAAAAGAAAACACCGAAATCAACCAACGACTCTGGTTTTCCTCCGATACTCCCATTTTGCAAATGGTGCTGTATATACTCAACAGGTTTTGAAATTGCTGGCGCTTCGCTCACAACTTACCCACCTATACTAAAATTAAAAATCTTTACGTTCTGCCCACCGCAATCAGCTCAGTGCTGTTGCCGTGCGCCAAATATCATGTATGCAATTTGTGCCAGACCGAATGTACCTACCACTGCAATAGGATTTAGCTTTAGCAGCCCCATACCAACTGCAAACATTCCTAACACAAATATAAATCGTTGAATGATGCCCGCATAAAGCGTCATCATTCCAGCATTTGGGTTGTCCTTTGCCATGCTGCTTGCTGAATCGAGCTTGCGATATAACAAGACACTATTCGCCATCGCAAGACACCCGCCAAACAAGGACGCGGCTGCATGTTCAACACCCAAATAATAGATCGTTGCTAGAATCGCAACTAGAACGAGCGTCGCTTGAATTATCAATAATCGTTGCAAGTACTTGCCCAGCCCTAATTTAGTATGAATCAAACAGCTTCAAAATGACGGGCGAAGTATAATCACAACCCTTTTGACGGTCAACCATACATTAGTATATAGAGGAGATAGAATCAGCTATATTGAGCACGTCTACGCTCAATTAGATATAAAACCTGTTTAAGTGACCAATAAAGCAGAACACCGACTGCATTTGCAAGTCCGTCTAGCAGCGAGAAACTCCTATCCGGGCTAAAATATTGCAGCACCTCAATTCCAAAACCGTAAAAAATTAGCGGCATCGCTTTCCAGAACCAAAACGGCTTTCTTGAGGTTACAAGATCGAGAATAAACGCAAAACCAAAGAAAACGA
>CALHTA010000153.1 GCA_938038645.1 uncultured Thiotrichaceae bacterium | reverse complement strand
CCTTTGTTGTACCTCGTTGGAACTTGGGAGATTCTTATCGCTATACCTTTATTTATCTCACTATGGTTACAGGTTTTTAAAGCATCATTTGATATGGCCATTTTCAAATTTGGAATGTCTTGCGGTGCGCTAACGTTTATTATTTTCTCTTTTGCAGATGTTATTTTTGGTGATCGTGCAGAGCTTCTTGAACACGGCACCTTTTTAATATTGATTGCAGTGACTTATCATTTGGTCATACATCAACAAGCGATGAAAAAAGCTATGATGAAATACGCATAGACACTCTCGTTGCTTTTTGTAGGAGGAAATTAATGATGCCAACGCTTAACGCTACTCAGGCCACTAATTTTTATTCAAATTATATGATCTAGGCAATTAATCTAGGCTTATTTATCAGTAGCTTTCAAACAAATACCATATTATGGTATGGTAAGTTTAAGTTGAAAAAGAGGTTTTTAAAATGAGTAAAAACACATCAATAATACTAGACGGTCAGCTTGAAAAGTTTGTAACAGCTCAAATTGAAACGGGCAACTACGGTTCTATGAGTGATGTTATCCGTGCAGGTTTGCGTCTTCTTCAAGAGCATGAAATGAAAATACAACGGCTTCGTGATGAAGTGCAAAAAGGCTTCGATAGCGGAATGGTTAAAGATTTCGATTTTGCCAAGTTCCTTGAAGAAAAAAATAATAACTTTGAGAAAACGAATGCCTAATCGTTACCATCTTAGTAATCTGGCGCTCGAAGATCTAAGTGATATTTGGGACTTTGGTGCGAAACAGTGGGGCCTAAATAAAGCCAACAGTTACGCAACAGATATTAATAATATGTGTGATTTCATTGCAAATAATTTGGGCTTGGGTAAAAAGCGCAATGAAATATATGATGGTTTAAAAAGCTATATGGTAGGTTCTCATGTGCTCTTTTATGTTGAACATGATGGAGATGTTTACGTAAGTCGCATCCTACATAAAAGCATGGATTCTGAAAGACACCTATTCAATTAGTTGTCCTTACTGTCGGAGTAAATCAATGTCGCCTGTGCTTAACGCTACGCAAATCCAACAGTTCAAAGATGAAGGTTATCTTCTGCTTGAAGATGCTATCGATGCGTCGCAGATCGCTTCGATTCAAGCCCAATTCGCCGAGTGGGTTGAAGAAAGCAAGCAGCATACGGAAGCTTATGGCGTGACAATGGATGGCCGTCCTCGTTTTGATGTGGAGGTAGATCATTCCCCCGAGCACCCTGCTTTACGCCGTGTGGCTTCACCCACTGAGCTGTCTGAAACGTGCTTCGATATTGTGAAAAACAGTGCGGCAAGTCAGGCGGTGGTTGACGCCATCGGGCCTAACATTCGTTTCCATCACAGCAAGTTTAATTCTAAGTTACCTAAAACCAGCACTGTCGTGAAATGGCATCAGGACTTTACTTTTGAGCCGCATAGTAACGATGACACGGTAACGGTTTTAGTGTTTGTGGATGATGTGACGCTTGAGAATGGGCCGCTGTTGCTAGCGCCAGGTTCTAATAAGGGTGAACTACATTCCTTATGGCACGATGGCGTTTTTACAGGGGCGATGAGCGATGAAGCGTCGGCAGAGTTTGAGAAAGTGGCGGTGCCTTGTGTGGGCAAAGCAGGCTCAGCCTGTTTGATGAGTGGTCGAGTGGCGCATGCGTCGCGGTCTAATCAGTCAGACACTGCTAGAACCTTGTTTATCTATTGTCTAACGGCGGCTGATGCGTTTCCACTGTCGCCAAACCCATTGCCCAGTGAGCATGCAGGTTTGTTAATAGCGGGAGTGGAGACGGGTAAAGTGCGCGGTACGGCGTTTGAGATGGAAGTGCCCGAGGTACCGAAAGGCGCTTCATTTTTTACGCAACAATCACAGTCTTAACCTCAAACAAAAGCCTATAGCGGTAAAATTCCGCCTAAGCGCCATTCTCGCAGTGTGTCTCGGTTCATGTGTCGTATGCCATCACATTCAATCGCCAGCATTTCTGTTCCGACGACTTCTGGCATAGAGTCGGCTACGACCGGCGTACCTAAAATTGAAGGTAATTTATTAATCACCTTAGATGATTCCATCGATGACGCGAAATACTCATCCCTGACGGCTTCGTTAAAGGCGTTCAACCCTGTATTACCCTGCATATTGAGGGCCCAGTTTAATTCTTTGTTGGTGTTGAACCAAATAACAGATTTAATCGCTGGATAAGACGATTTGATACGAACCATCATGTCTTTTATCCAAGCGTCTTTGCTTTCGCCAGCATCTTCATCATTACCGTCCTGCCCTTTGTCTTTATTGGGAAGGTCGTGTGGTTCTGCAGAACTCACCTCAGCTAACATGATGGGTTTACCAGGAAAATTTTTAACCATTTCAACATAAATTAAGCTGAAGGTTTCATCGAATGACTTCCATCGGGTGAATGTGTAATTGCTCCCGAAGTTATATCCATCGATAGCTAACCAGTCCACAACGTCAGCACCAGGATAGTAACGTGTGATGTCGTTGTAACTGTCTACATCAACATTATTAGCGCACCATACCCAATCGATTGAGTCGTTAACGCCAGCGGTTTCAAAAAGTCTATGTACATATCGCCATGCGGCTACCAAAGCATCTGGCTTGTCTCCCCATGGGTACCAAATACCGTTAAATTCATGAGCGAACCTTAGTGCGATTCTTGGCTTCTTATCTTCTGGGTATGAGCTTTGCCATGTTTGGAATCCACTAATCCAACGTTGTAGATAATCATCGTGTTTACCTTCGATGATTGCTTCCAATACATTTGCTTCAGGTGCCGCTTCTTGATACGGCATGAAAGTAATCATAGGAGTGGCACCACGCTCGACGATGTTACTGGCTTGGTGTTTTAATTGTTTTTTCCAGTTGTGATCAAATGATGAGAAAACATTAATCGTTGCGGCCGTTCTTGCTGAGTCAAGATTGAATGTTTTGATGGTTTCTACATTCCATCCATCATGATCCACATAAGCACCGATAGAAGTGGATGCGTTGCATTGTCCAGAGATAATCAGTGTGGCCAGTGCGACTGAAATGAAAGTATTAACAAGCTTCATTAATTGTTTCCAAATAATAGAGGCCACTACACCTAGTGAGAAATGTAGTGGCTTCGTTTAACGGTCTAGCTGCGGAAATTTATTGTCTATTTTCGTCAACCTCCTTCGGTAAAATGCTTTCCAAACGCCAGCTACGTAGCACGTTCTTGTTCATTTTCCGAATTCCCATTGCCTCTTTAGCCAATTTCGCTATGCCAACCACTTGAGGTTTCTTAGCCATCGCCATTGCATAAGCAGTGACGGCATTATCACCTTGACGCGCTTCAGGCACTTCATTGCTCGCAGCTCGTCCTGCAAGTTGAGGTTTTTCCTCTTCGCTTGCAGTGTCAGTTGGAATTGAAACATCTAAAGTTCCAGCAAAGTAACTGTCACTTACTGCATTGTTATAGGCAGTTAGGCCAGTGTTGCCTTCAAGGTTAAGTGCCCAATCGAGTTCTTTGTTGGTGTTAAACCAAACAATTGACTTGATCGCAGGATAGGTCGTTTTAATACGATCCATCATGTCACTGATCCAAAGCTCTTTGCTTTCAAGTGCATCACTATCATCACCGTCTTGGCCTTTAGAAGCGCTTGGAAGGTCATGAGGCTCAGCAGAGCTGACTTCAGCTAGCATGATCGGCTTACCAGGGTAATTCTCGACCATTTTTACGTATTGTTGACTGAAGGTTTCATCAAATGACTTCCAGCTACTGAAGGAATAGTTGCTTCCCCAGTTGTAGCCATCAATCGATAACCAATCTACAACATCATCACCTGGGTAGTAACGGGTAATGTCGTTATAGCTGTCAACGTCTACGTTATTGGCGTTCCAGACCCAGTCCACGGCATGGCTTACGCCTTTTCTCACAAACATGCTGTGAAGGTGACGCCATGCGGCCTTTAGTGCATCAGGCTTATCCCCCCAGGGATACCATGTGCCGTTAAACTCATGGGCAAACCTTAATGCAATTTTTGGCTGTTCATGTGTTGGGTAGGTACTTAGCCAATACTTAAAACCATCAAGCCAAGCGTAAACGTAGCCATCGTGCTTACCATCGATAATTTCTTCGAGGATATTAGCGTCAGGACGATCACGTTTGTAAGGCATCCAAGTAATCAACGGAGTAGCACCACGCGAAACGATGTTTCCAGATTGATAACGAAGGTGTCCCCACCAGTTGTAATCAAACGTTGAAAATACGTTTATTGTGGCAGCCTGTCTGGCCGTATCAGTGTTGAATGAATCGATGGTTCCGGTGCTCCATCCATCATAATTCACGTAGGCACCCACTGAGGTTTCAGCGTGTGCTTGGCTCGTTACAAGAACGGAAGCAAGTGCTACGGATAGCACGGTTTTACAGATATTCATTGAGTTATCTCCTGTGAACAAGATCGGTTCAACGCAGTTTTCTTGGGGTATAAAGAAAACGACTCCGATGTTGCTCGGGGTTTAATAATGTATTAACAATGAATTGAACGGGCATGCCATATCAGAACGATTAGCAGCAGGAGCAATACGGGGTCGACAATAGTGGAGAAAAGCTGAATCTTTTCTGAATAAGTATTAATAAACTCTAATATGCTAACTTTTTAAACTTATATCAAAGCATTTTCCGACTAGCGGCGGTTATGTCTCAAATACTATTGATCAGTTTCCATTGCTTACTCAGGCGTTTGTCAGAAACCGGTATCGAGGTGCCAAGCTCTTGTGCAAACAGCGAAACACGAAGCTCTTCTATCATCCATCGGTACTGCTGAGTTTCAGGGTCTGAGACGAGTTCGGGCTGTTCTTTGATCAGCTTTAGGTACTGATCCATGTGCTTACTCGCTTGTAAGCGTAATCCGCGATCTTTTTGCAGCGAATGCTGGAGTTTTTCTAAACGCCGCTCAATCGCTTTCAGGTAGCGTGGGTATTGGCGCAGCGTGTGCATATCTAGCGTGTTCAAAAAGCCTGGGTAAACGAGTGCATCGAGCTGTTGCTTAATATCGCCCAGCGCTTCTAAAGCAGCAGGGTTAATTCCACCTTTGAGGTTTTTACGAATCAAATGCACTAGCGGTAAGCAAACGGCAAGTTGTTCACAAATCGTATTGGAGTTAGGGATTAGCTCAGCTTTGTGTTGGTCAATTTCAGCTTTAAAGGCGGCTTCAGTACGTATGGTCTGGCAGTCAAACGTGAGCCTAAAGCTGTTGTCGACGATGCTTCTTTTTAGCTCGTCGCAACTTCCTGTGGAGGCATAGTTAAGGCAAAGTTTTGAAATATTGGGCAGGTTTTTCAGTAGGTAATTGCTGTTTTTACTTTCCGCTAGCATATAGAGGCGGCGTAAGCCTTGTTGCCTTCCGGCTTTTGCTTGGTTATCAAACAGTTGAATAGAGACGGAGTCTTTATTATCAACCAATGCAGGCCACGCTTTAATCTGCATGCCGGCTGTTTTGATGATGGTATCTTCAGGTAGGTCGCCAAAGTCCCACGTTTTAATGCCTTCGCGCTCAATGGTTTTGGTGGCTTGCTGTTGCAGCTTTTTACTGGTGGTTCTCTCAACGCCGCCTTTGAGTTTGTTCAGGTCTCGCCCTGTTTTAATCACCTTTCCTGCTTCATCGACCACGGCAAAGCGCATGTGATTATGCTCAGAAAAGCTGACGCTTTTTAGCGCTTCGATATCAATTTTGGTGCCTGACATTCTGTGAAGCTGATGCGCGACAGCAGCAACTAAACTTGTATCATGGCTAGGTTCAATCGCTTCACAGCAGGCTTGAGCATAATCGGGTACGGGCACAAATTGCTTGCGTGTTTGCTTCGGTAACGAGCGAATGAGTTCCACTATTTTGTCTTGCA
>CALHTA010000152.1 GCA_938038645.1 uncultured Thiotrichaceae bacterium | reverse complement strand
GGGCGAGGCATGGTTGAGCGAGGTCATGGCAAGATTATCTTCACTGCTTCTTTGCTGACCTTTCAGGGTGGGGTGACAGTTCCGGGCTATGCTGCCTCTAAAGGCGGCATTGGTCAGTTGACTAAAGCACTTGCAAACGAGTGGGCCTCAAAAGGGGTAAATGTAAACGCGATCGCACCTGGTTATGTAGAAACGGATAACACGCAGGCGCTGCAAGATGATCCCGCACGATACAAGTCAATACTCGAGCGTATTCCAGCAGGGCGATGGGCTAAGCCTGAAGATTTTGCAGGGCCGGTGTTGTTCTTAGCGTCTTCTGCTTCAAATTATGTGCATGGCACGGTGTTGACGGTTGATGGCGGCTGGATGGGGCGTTGATAGCGTTCAATATTTGCTGCCAAAAATTGACTTAACCTTGAATTAGTTACATTTTAGCTTCAACACTTTAGGAGGTTGTTATGCAGATTTGGAAACATTACATCAATGGTGAATGGGTTGAGCCGGCATCTGGCGAGTACTTCGATACTGAAAACCCTTACACCGGCGAAGTCTGGGCACAAGTTGCACGTGGCAACGCTCAAGATGCTGACCGAGCTGCTAAGGCTGCAAAAGCCGCTTTCGAAGGTGAGTGGGGAGCAATGCGTCCCACTCAGCGAGGCAAACTGTTAGTACGTTTAGCCGAGATCGTTGAACGCGAATCGGTGCGTTTGGGTGAAATGGAAGTCCGTGATAACGGTAAGCTCATGGCTGAAATGGGCGCACAAACTAAATACCTTGCCGAGTGGTATCGCTACTTTGGTGGGCTAGCGGACAAGGTTGAAGGCGCAGTTTTGCCTTGTGACAAGCCCGGCATTTTCAATTTCACTCGTCATGAGCCGTTGGGCGTTGTGGGCATGATCACCGCTTGGAACTCGCCACTATTGCTTTTGGCTTGGAAGCTAGCGCCTGCACTCGCAGCGGGTAATACGGCCGTCGTTAAGCCTTCTGAATACACCTCGACTTCTTCTCTTGCTTTTATGGATTTGATTAAAGAAGCAGGGATCCCAGATGGCGTTGTGAACTGCATAACAGGTATGGGTTTGGAAGTAGGGCAGCCATTGGTTGATCACCCTGATGTCGATAAAATAACGTTTACAGGTTCAGATGTTGCAGGACAGAGAATCTACGAAAGTGCCGCCAAGAAAATCATGCCTGTCACGTTGGAGTTAGGTGGTAAGTCTCCTAATATCGTATTTGAAGATGCTGATTTTGAAGCGGCGGTAATGGGCGCTATTTCAGGCATTTTCGCCGCAACGGGTCAAACCTGCATTGCCGGTTCGCGTTTGCTTGTGCAAAGGTCTATTCATGACAAGTTCGTCAAGCGACTAGTTGAAGTGGCAGGCGCAGCGACGATTGGCGACCCGATGTCAGCAGACACTCACGTTGGCCCCGTTACAACCCCACCGCAATATGAAAAAATACTTAATTACATTCAAGTTGCAAAAGAAGATGGTGCGGAATGCGTATTGGGTGGCAAGCCTTACACTGGCGAAGGAGCGAAAGGTAATCGCTTTGTAGAGCCGACTATTTTCACTAACGTTAGCAACGATATGCGCATTGCTCAGGAAGAGGTTTTTGGTCCTATTTTATCTGTTATTCCTTTTGATACAGAAGAAGAGGCGATCAGCATCGGAAACGATATTGTGTATGGCCTAGCTGCTGGCGTTTGGACTAACGATATCGGGCGAGCATTTCGGATGTCTGAGAAGCTTAAAGCGGGAACGGTTTGGGTGAATACCTATCGTGCCGTGAGCTTTATGAGCCCGTTTGGTGGTTATAAACGCTCAGGTCAAGGTCGTGAAAGTGGGCAAGATGCGATTAAGGAATTCTTACAGGTAAAGTCAGTTTGGATTGCTCAACAGACATCAGCATCTAATCCATTTGTGCTGAGATAATACAGTTTTTTTATTTTCGATAAAACCGAATTATTTGTAATGATTAAACGACTTATTCGATTCATATTATTGCAGTAAAATAGGCTCCATTAGAGAAATTAACAATTCACAGTGGAGCATTACGATGGCCGACATTAATAAACTACTAGGGTCACTTTTGAGCAGCGGTGCTGCGACTGGTTTTGCCGGAGGGCTAGCAGGTGGCATGGCTAGCAAGATGGTCAAAAAGAAAACTGTTAAGAAAATGGGAAAAAACGCCCTCAAGTTAGGTGGTGTTGCCGCGGTTGGAGCACTGGCTTACACAGCGTATAAACGTTACAACGATAATCAAGGTGGCGGTCCATCTAACCCTCCGCCATCAGCGGCGAAACCTCAGCCTATGGATGTCGCGGGCTTGTTTGCAACGCCGGAGGCAGCAGCCTTTTTGCCCGCCCCCGATGATGAAGCGGCTACGAATGAGCTAAGTTTGACGTTAGTCAGAGCAATGATTGCAGCAGCGCGTTCGGATGGGCGATTAGATGCTCAGGAAAGTCAGGCAATCTTCCAAAAGATCGAAGCATTGGGGTTAGATGCTGAAAGCCAAAACCTACTCGTACAAGAAATGGGTCATCCGGTTGATGTGGATGCCATCGTCAATAGCGCGACGAGTCCTGAAGTGGCGGCTGAGATTTACATCGCCTCATTAATGGCGGTTGATGTGGATACTCCAGCGGAAAAATCTTACCTAGGAATGCTAGCGGCGCGTTTGCAGTTGCCGCCACAGCTGGTGACAGAGCTGGAACTTCAGGTACAGGCTCAGTAATTTATTAGCCTAGTCTTTTAAACCTAGAATGAAGTCCGCACAGCGGTCTGCAATCATCAGCGTTGGTGCATGGGTATTTCCCGACACCAGCGCTGGCATGATTGAGCAATCTGCTACTCGCAAACCTTCAACGCCTCGCACTCGTAACTTAGTATCAACCACCGCTTGATCATCTGCTCCCATGCGACAGGTTCCCGCAGGGTGGTAAATGGTTCGAGCTTGAGCTCTAATTGCATCATCAAACTCAGTAGAGTTATCTGAGGTGTTGATGCTTGCACCCGGCCAAATTTCA
>CALHTA010000151.1 GCA_938038645.1 uncultured Thiotrichaceae bacterium | reverse complement strand
TATCGCTTCCAATGCAGTGTTGCTGCAGTGCATCCTCATTATTGACACAATATTAGTTACCCCATTAGGTGAAGAATCATTGGCGGCGATGGGACTAGCAGGCAGCATCGGGGGGATTATCCTTGGCTTTTTATTCGCCTTCTCTAACGGCTCACAGCTCTTAATCGCTCAAGCTTTTGGTGCCGAAAACCCTATTGCGCTTAAATCTAGCTTTTGGTCAGGTCAGGTTATTAATTGGTTAGCATCACTGGTGGGTATCGGGATAATTATTTATCTTGGCGATGCGATACTCGGTTCTATTGCTACCACTGATGCGATGGCCGCCCAAGCTAAAGAGTACTTACTCATTTTTATCGGCGTTATCGTTGGTGTGTCAATCAGTCACAACATTACTGTGCTGTTTAATGGAACGGGAAACAGTAAGCTGCCTTTTTATAGTAACTTGATTGAACTACCCGTTAATGCGGCTTTGAGCTATGTCTTAATTTATGGCTTGTGGGGTTTTCCAGAAATGGGACTAGCGGGCGCTGCCTGGGGAAGTGTTGTGGCCGTAGGTATGCGCACGGTATTTCTTGTTGGTTGTTTATACGTGACTAAACAAACTTTTATTTTGTTAAGTGGTTGGATGAAGACGACTTTCACTGAATCATTGAAACACCATTTTAACCAGTCTTATCACATCGCAATTACGTTTATTAGCATGTCAATGACCGCCCATGTGTGCATGATGATTTATGCCAAATTGGGAGTAAATCAATTCGCTGCATTAATATTGATTTTGCCGTGGATTCGGGTCGCCGGCAATATCGTCACGGCTTGGGCCCAAGCGACGGGTATTTTGGTAGGACAATTACTGGGAAAAAATCATTGGGAGCTTTTAGATGGTTTTGTTAAACAATCTTGGCGGTTTTCAGCGTTCATCAGCCTATTCATTGCTGGGATTTATGCCGGCATGTTCTTCTTGTTTGAAGCGCTTTACCCTGACTTAGAGCAAGAAACGATTGATGCACTTTGGTCATTAATGCCGATTGTCGTGGTACTTCCTTTTATACGAACTAGTAACACCATCTGCGGCCACGTCTTGCGTGCAGGCGGAGAAGCTCCCCACGTAATGAAAATTCATGGCTATACACAATGGCTGTTAACCGTGCCGTTAACGGCTTTGTTTGTACTTTATTTAGATTTGTCAGTCGTTTGGATTCTTGGCATTATTCTTTTAGAAGAGGTCGTGAAATCCATTCCATTTCATATCAGAATGCTCAGTGGCGTCTGGAAACGAAGTTTAGTAAACCAATAGTGGACCTAAAGTATTAAACCTTTACACGGAGAAAACTTATGTTTGTGCATAATGAAGCGATCGAACTAGAAGATTTGGGTGATGGCGTAAGCCGCAAAGTGTTGGCCCATTCAGATAATATGATGTCAGTTGAAGTGCATTTTGAAGAAGGCGCAATTGGCGCTGTGCATAATCACCCACATGAGCAGCTGACCTATGTGCTTTCAGGCGAGTTTGAATTTACGATTGGCGATGAAACCAAAGTCGTCAAAGCGGGCGATACCATGTACAAAGAGCCACACATTATGCATGGCTGTGTTTGCCTGAAGCCTGGTGTGCTGATCGATACGTTTACACCGATGCGTCAAGATTTTGTAGAACCTGCCGCTTAAGCAGGCTGACTATTTGGGTCGCTGGAAAACTGATACCTAAGGTCAGTTTTTCTTTACCATAAGTCGAGAGGTACCCACGAACAAATCTGCGTTTGCTCGTGGGTTTGTTTGTTTTAAAGATGACGAATAATAAACAAAAATGATTTCTTATTAATTTTTTAACGGTATTTGCTCTCTAAATTGATGGTTTATAAAAACCGTTACATTCGATTTTTATATTATTGCTCAAAAGCAGTCTCTTCCTTTGTCAAAATTTCGACAGCTTATTGTTTCAATGTTAATAACCCATTAATTTAGCAACCTCTAATATAGGCGGATCGAAAACAAAGCGGTGGCCCCCTCCGGTTTGTATCAAATAATTATTCATTAGTGTCACTGAGTAGTTCATCAATAGTGAAAACATAGAATAAAAAATAATAAGGTTTGTCACGTGAAAGCGATAACGAATACGGAAAACATGAGCAAAGATCTTGGCTCTGTGGTGCGGCGCAGCTTCCTAAAAACAGCGTTAATTCCAATCATGACGGTAGAGGTTGTATTGCTCAGTCTGTATCTTGTGAGTAATCACTACATTGTTGAAAAAAACCTTGAGCTGCTTCGAAACAATGCACTTGAAACGATTTCAGATATTTCCATTAGTGAGGCGAGAAATATTGATGATCAGCTAAGGGAAATTAGCCGTAACAATCGATCTCTACAGGTGGAGCATCAAGCTCTTTTTGCTCACGGTTTAACACAAAAACTAACCTTCCTAGACTCAGCGATCACTGAAGATTTCGGTGAGATTAATAAATTTGGGCATACCAGTGTATTTGTCTCTTCTAATACGGACTTAGGACCAGAAGTCAGTGAGAAAATTGTAAGAACGGAAAAGATGGAAGTCCGCTTTGAGACTTTGGTTGATAGCAACCCAAACCTAGTGTCATCACAGTTCATTTCTTGGGACAACGTGGTTCGCACGTATCCTTTTGTTGATGATTTCTATGACAAGCATCCCTATGATTTTGATTTAACGAAAACCAAATCTTATTATTTAGCGAATGAAAAAAATAACCCGAGCCGTGAGTCTGTTTGGACTGACCCATATTTAGATCCTTCGGGAAAAGGGTGGATGCTCTCAAATCTTACCCCTGTTTATAAAAACAATTTCCTAGAGGGCGTAAATGTTCTCACTGTGACCCTTAATACTTTTTCCAAGCATATCCTTTCTAAGGATTTACAGTGGAGTAGTGGCGGTTTAGTCATGGATCAGCACGGTAATATTTTAACTATGTCACGCTCTGCCGAGAAATTCCTTGGGCTTTCGGATGTAAAAAATTACAACTTAAAAGATAAACCTGAAAATCTAGCAATTACACGGCCTACAAAATTCAACCTGCTTAAGCAAAATACGATGACAGGGATGTACTTCTCAGAGTTCTTCAATGGAAATGAAGAATCAATGGAGTTTGCCTTACAGGGTGAGGATTTCTTGATTACTAAACGAATTGTTCCAGAAACAGGTTGGCAGTTATTCATTCTGACCCCGCTTAATAATGTTTACGAACCCATAAAAATAGAAGAAGCGAAAATAGAACGGCTATGCATGATGTTTTTGGGTTTGGCTGTCATTTTTTATAGTATATTTTTCATTCGCTTGACGAAGTCGGCGAAAAAATTGTCCAAGAGAATCACTAAACCTATCGAACAAGTGACTCATATGATTACGGCCTATGAGTCTGATGATGCAACCCATAAGATACACGAGCCGGTGCATATTACTGAGCTTGATAACTTGCTTAGCATGAATTTCAAAATACAAAAGGCTAAGGTTCGCTACCAGAAACTTAGCAAAGAAATGAACGTCAAGAATAAGCAGCTCAAAACGCTTGCGATTACCGATCAATTAACGCAACTTTATAACCGATTAAAGCTGGATGAAGTGTTGGCTTATGAAATTGCCCGTGCTTTAAGAGATAAGTCCCCTTTGACCGTCGCTATTATCGACATAGACAAATTTAAATCGGTGAACGATACCTTTGGCCATCAAATTGGTGATGCAGTATTGATTGGCGTGGCTGGAGTCATGCTTAAAAATGTTCGATCGACTGATATCGTCGGCCGATGGGGAGGCGAAGAGTTTATGTTAATTTTACCGAACACGCCGCTTGAAAGTGCAATTGAGCACGTCAATCACCTCAGAAAAATAATAGAGGGTAGTCAATTTAACCCTGTTAAGCAGGTTACCATCAGTGCAGGATTAGCCAGCTGCGTTGAGTTTGGTTGTGCCAAAAGACTGGTTGAAGATGCTGATCAGGCGTTGTACGAAGCGAAAAACAACGGGCGTAATCGTGTTGAGGCCGCACCGATGGCAATCCCTCCAGCTGATCAAAAGCACATCGTTGCTGTTTAAACAGGATTACGTATTGTACTAGCCCTCTGCTATTGTAATCACCAGCACTTGATTGCTATGTTATCGCTAGAGAAATGTCCCGTTCGGTAAGGAGATGCTTTATGCAATCGGATAACAAAAATGGCAATTTTCTGAGTGATTCTCAGATTACTCAGTATTGGGATGAGGGTTATTTATTCCCAGTGCCGGTGTTCTCAAAAGAAAAGGCGGCAAGCTTTCGCGCTGAGCTGGAGCAAATAGAACAAGATTGGGGCACCTCTGAAAAGCTAGGACGACCCCTGGTAAACTATAAGCGTGTACACAGTGAAATAGTCATGCCGCTAGCGACTAAGATGGCACTATCACCTGAAGTATTGGATGCGGTTGAAGGCATTCTAGGCCCTAATATTATGATCTGGGGTGCAGAATTTTTTATCAAAGAAGTCCATTCAAAGCATATTGTGACGATGCATCAGGATTTAACCTATTGGGGATTTGGGGAAACTTCAGATCAAGTTACCGCGTGGATCGCACTCTCACCATCAACGGTTAGTTCCGGTTGCATGGATTTGGTGGGCGGTAGCCACAAAAAATCACTGCAACCTCACACTGATACCATGGCTGACAATAATTTATTGTCGAGAGGGCAGGAAATCGCTGTCGAGGTGACTGAAAAAGATAAAATTCATGTGGAGCTGCAGCCCGGGGAAATGTCGCTGCATCACGGTCAATGCATCCATGGCTCAGGGCCCAATATCTCGGATGATCGACGCATTGGTTTTGCAATCCGTTATATTAATACCGAGGTTCGCCAGCAATCACAAAAGCGTGAATACGCAATGCTCGCTCGGGGCGTTGACCGCAGCGATAGTTTTATCCACTTTGCTGCGCCAACACGGTTATTTGATTCGGCGGCGCTAGCGCTTTATGAAGAAATACGAACGGAGCAAACCAAAGTGCTTGCGGCAGGTATTAAGTCCAAAAAAGCACTTTATGGTGAAAACAGAGCTTTTTAGCTCGCTTGAGTTGATGAGTTCAGGCCTTCATCATTTGCAATGTTGAGCTTGTCCCAGTCAAATTCTACACCGATGCCAGGAGTGGAAGGTGCTACTGCTAACTGGTTTTCAACCACTAATGGGCGAGTAGTGTATTCATCAATCGGGAAGCTATGGACCTCAATCCACCCAGCATTTTCACGCGCTGAAACTAAGCTGACATGTAACTCTTGCATACCGTGGCTGCATACTGGAATGTTGTGCTGGGCAGAGAGTTCCGCTACTGCTAACCATCCAGTGATTCCGCCACAGTTAGAAGCGTCAGGTTGAATGAAGGACAAACCTGCATCGGCAAAAGCATATTCAAACTCATGAATGGTATGGAGGTTTTCACCCATGGCTAAAGGCATGCCGGTAGCATCAGCAATACGTTGATA
>CALHTA010000150.1 GCA_938038645.1 uncultured Thiotrichaceae bacterium | reverse complement strand
CCTTTTTAGCCAGTTTGGTTGCCGCAAGTCTATCCATTCGCTTGACTTTTAACAATGCCCCAACCAAAATGTGATCACAAAATAATTCTATTATCTCAGTCACCTGAAGGATTTATGCCAAACCGTGAGACACCGATATCGCTACAATCTGATTCTCCTGAAGAGTTAAGAAACCTAATAAACACCCACCATATCGATGAGGTGGAATGCACCATCTCAGACATTCATGGAGTGGCTCGTGGCAAGCTAATGCCTGCCAGCAAATTTAGCTCTCTTAATCAGACTTTCCTTCCCTACAGCATTTTCTTTCAAAGTATCACTGGTGATTACTTTGAGTTCGACTCTGATGAGTATATGACTGAAGTCGACGTCAAGTTAGTCCCAGACTTCAGCACACTGCGTTCTTTGCCGTGGGCAAGATCGCCTAGCCTGATGGTGATACACGATTTGTACTTCCAAGATGGCCGACCCGTCTCTTGCTCTCCTCGTCATGTACTCAGACGCATATTGGATTGCTATGCGGCCAAAGGATGGAAGCCCGTTGTTGCACCGGAAATTGAGTTTTATCTCACTGAAAAGAACGTCAACCCAGATGAGCCACTTCGTCCACCCGTTGGTCGCTCTGGCCGCCAAAGTGTGGGTCGTCAGTCATTTTCAATGATGGCAATTGATGAATATGAACCGATCATTGAAGACATCTATAAGTTTGCGGAAGCTCAGTGCCTTGAGATAGATACGCTCACCCAAGAAGGAGGTCCCGCTCAGTTAGAAATTAACATGGTGCACGGTGACCCCATGCTAATGGCGGATCAGGTGTTTGTCTTTAAGCGTTTGATACGTGAAGCAGCGATGCGCCATGATTGCTACGCCACCTTTATGGCTAAACCTATGAGCAGCCATCCTGGCAGTGCGATGCACATTCACCAGAGTGTTGTTGATAGAAAAACGGGTAAAAATATTTTCAGCGACGAAGCGGGCAACGCAACCGAACTATTCCATCACTTCATTGGTGGACAACAAAAGTACCTCGGACCAGCGAGCTGTTTACTAGCACCCTACGTAAACTCCTATCGTCGTTTTACCACTGAAGATTCTGCACCTATCAATCTGAAATGGTCAAAAGACAATCGTTCAGCAGGTTTACGCGTGCCTAATAGTGGACCGAACTCTAGGCGAGTTGAAAATAGAATTGCTGGCATGGATACCAACCCCTACCTAGCGATAGCGGCGAGTTTAGCGACGGGTTACTTAGGAATGGTGCAACAAAATATGTGCCAGAAAGAGTTTAAAGGGGATGCGCATGAAGAGCCGTTTGGGCTTCCTCGGGGCTTACTAGAATCTCTGATTATGTTTGATAAAGCAACAGAGCTCCAGGAGCTGCTCGGGCAATCATTCTGCAATGTATACAAAGCCTTGAAAGAACACGAATTTAATGAACACATGATGGTCGTCAGCCCGTGGGAACGTGAACACTTGCTACTGACCGTTTAGAGCCGTTAATAAATCACACGGCCATATAGAATTAGGATATAACCATGACTTCAAATCCACCAACGCACGATAATGTTACTCAGGCGCAGGATGCCGCGCATCATCTTCACCCGTTTACAGACACTAAAGAGCTAAACCAAAAAGGTGCCCGCGTCATCACCAAAGGAAAAGGCGTTTACGTTTGGGACAATGAGGGTAATAAATTACTCGATGGCATGGCCGGGCTATGGTGTATGGCCGTTGGTTATGGTCGTGATGAGGTGGCGGATGCCGTTTCAGCACAAATGCGCGAGCTGCCTTATTACAACACTTTCTTTCAGACGACTCATCAGCCGGTGACTAAGTTGGCAGCAAAGCTTGCTGAATTATCGCCTGCGCACATTAATCACACTTTTTTTACCAGTGGTGGATCTGAGTCTAACGACACGGTTGTCCGCATGGTGCGCCATTATTGGTCAGCAAAAGGCAAGCAAGATAAGAAAGTCATCATTTCACGAAAGAATGCCTATCACGGTTCAACCGTTGCGGGTGCAAGCTTAGGCGGCATGACCTATATGCATGAGCAAGGTGATCTACCGATTGAAAACATCGTCCACATCAACCAGCCCTACTGGTATGGCGAAGGTGGCGATTTAACGCCGGATGAGTTTGGTTTACAACGCGCCAGAGAACTTGAAGAAAAAATCCTTGAGATGGGTGAAGATCGCATTGCTGCGTTCATCGCTGAGCCGATTCAAGGCGCCGGTGGCGTTATTCCTCCACCCGATTCTTACTGGCCTGAAATTCAACGCATCTGTGATCAATATGAAATATTGCTGGTGGCTGATGAAGTTATCACCGGCTTTGGTAGAACCGGTGAGTGGTTTGCCAGTGAGAAGTATCAAATCAAACCAGACATTATTTCAATCGCTAAAGCACTGAGCTCAGGCTACCTACCTATCGGTGGCGTGATGTTAAGTGACCGTATGGCGGATGTGATCATTAACGGTGGTGAATTTGAGCATGGCTATACCTATTCCGGACACCCTGCTACCTGCGCGGCGGCTCTTGCGGTGCTTGAGATTATGGAGCGTGAAGATCTGCCTAACTATGTCAAAAACGACATCGGTCCTTACTTTCAGGAACGTTGGTTAGCCTTAGGCGATCATCCCCTCATTGGTGAATCTAGAATTGTTGGCTTGATGGGCGCACTAGAACTAACACCCGATAAATCCATCAGGGCTCCTTTTGCAGTAAAGAAAGGCACGGTTGGACTAATCTGCCGTGAATTTTGCTTTAACAATGGTTTAATTATGCGTCATGTCGGCGATACGATGATTATCTCACCCCCGCTTATACTGAGCCACGCTGAAGCGGATGAGTTAATCGAAAAAGCCCGCAAGGTGCTTGATTTAACCTATGAAGCCGCTAAGCAAGCAGGCTACTTATAAGCAATGACCACTGCACAAAAAAAGGGTTTTCTCTACAGTAATGATAAAGCTGGGGAATACCCTGACTCTTATTATTTTGCCAGCGCGAATGAAGTCCCTCAGCACCCCAAATTAAAGGGTGCGGAAACAGCTGACGTTTGCATTATCGGAGCGGGTTTCACCGGGCTATCAGCGGCATTGCATCTCGCTAAAGCAGGCTATGCTGTCACGTTACTCGATGCACATCGTGTTGGCTGGGGAGCTTCAGGGCGCAACGGTGGACAGCTAGGCAGTGACATGCGCAGCGGCCAAGATGACCTTGAATCTCAATATGGCAAAGCGGAAGCGCACGCTCTTTGGAATATTGCTCAGGAGGCAAATGAGCTTTGTCGTCAGCTGATAAATGAACACAATATAGACTGTGATTTAACCGACGGAATTATTCATGCAGATCATCGTGAGCGATACCTAAAAGAAACGCGTGAATATACTGAAAAGCTGCAAAAAGACTATGGCTATGACAAAGTCCGATATCTCGACAAAGCGGAAATACAGCAGCAGGTAGGTTCTGAATCCTATTATGGGGGTTCGCTGGATATGGGTGCTGCTCATTTGCATCCTCTTAACTACGCGCTTGGACTCGCTAAGGCGGCTTCAGCAGCGGGCGTCACGATTTATCAAGAATCACCGGTATTGAGTTATCAGCAGACTGGTAGTGATAACGTCCACGTTAAAACGGCGGATGGAGACATTCGAGCAAAGCACGTATTGCTTGCCTGTAACGGTTATCTTGATAAGCTGAATAAGAAAGTCGCCTCACGTGTGATGCCGATCAATAATTATATTATCGCCACTGAACCGCTGACAGATGAATTAGCAAGTCATTTGATTCGTGATAATCATGCCGTCGCTGATTCTCGTTTTGTGGTGAATTATTTTCGATTGAGTGCTGACAAACGCATGCTGTTTGGCGGTGGTGAAAATTACAGCTTCCAATTCCCACCAGACATTAAAAGCTTTGTGCGAAAGCATATGCTGTCTATTTACCCGCAGCTCGACAATACCAAAATCGATTATGGTTGGGGCGGTACTCTGGCCATCACAGTAAGTCGCATGCCCTACTTTGCAAAGGTTTCTGACAGTGTACTTTCTGCCAGTGGTTACTCAGGCCACGGAGTTGCAATGGCAACCATGGCTGGGAAAATCATGGCGGATATGATCGATGGGAAACTCGCCAACTTTGATACGATGGCGAAATTGAAAACCTATCCGTTTCCCGGTGGCACTAGTCTGCGCTGGCCGCTATTAGTATTGGCGATGACCTATTATTCTTTACGCGATAAATTATAGATCCCACTGCGGTTCATCGGCTACAATACCGCCACTAAGAATCAACAAAATCAGGAACATACAATGCCTAAGGCTAGTGAAATCAAGAAGAACACTGCGGTTAATTTCAACGATCAAACTTATATCGTTAGAGACATCGAACGCTCAGTTCCTCAAGGCCGCTCAGGTGGAAGCCTCTACCGCATGCGTATGTACGAAGTGGTTAGCAACAACAAGATTGACCAAACTTTTAAAGATTCAGATATGTTGGAACTGGCAGACCTTACGCGTGTTCCGGTGATGTTCTCTTACATCGACGGTGAAGAATACGTGTTTATGAACACGGAAGATTACACGCCTTACAACCTAAATAAAGATGTTATTGAAGACGACCTTTTGTTTATTAATGACACCACTGAAGGCATTCAAGTGGTCATTGTTGATGATGCGCCCGTTGCACTAGATCTACCCACACACGTTGAATTAGAAATAGTTGAAACTGACCCTTCAATCAAAGGGGGCTCAGCGACTTCAAGGACAAAGCCTGCAATTCTATCAACGGGTTTGACGGTTTCAGTACCAGAACATATTTCAACGGGCGACACGATTAAAGTTCATGTCGAGGAACGTAAGTTTTTAGGACGTGCTGACTCTAAGTAACTAAGTGATCAAGAGTTATCGTGGTTCACTCTTGATCCCGTAAGTCTTGGTAGATTTTATCGACATCTTTAATCAGTGAGATCCCATCACGAATATCAGATTCAATTGCCTGCTTCAAGGCCGTCGGATCTTGCTTTTTGATTGCTTCCATTGCTTCTTGATGTCGATCATTGTCGTAATACGTTTCAAGCTTTGATAAACCGATTCGCACAAATGGCCCAAGTTGCAGCCACAAACTTTCAATCATCGGCAAAGAAATCTGGATAGGGTTTTGGTTGTAAAGATAGCGGTGAAACGCTTGATTGGCCAAGCTGCCCTGCATTACATCCCCATCCGCATAAGCTTTATCGACGAGAGCATCCAATCGATTGAGTTCGGTTATTTGTTTAGCACCGATGTAAGGCAAGGCTTTTTCGGCAGCATGAGTTTCTAGCAGAATGCGAAGCTCGTAGAGTTCTTTAAATTTCTCTGGTGAGATTAAAGGGACCATCACGCGACGATTGTCTTTCACTTCAACCGCAGCTTGTGACGCTAATTTTTGCAAAGCTTCACGCACCGGCATTGGGCTGACATCTAATTTATCAGCCAAGCCTCGAATCGTTAGCGCTATCCCCGGCCTTATTTCGCCACACATAATGCTACGCCTAAGAACCTGATACACCCATTGATTGACATTAATGTCATCCGTTTTTTCAAAAACAGAAAGGGTATATTGGTTCTTTGCCATAGCCATACAGGCTGAACTAGCCTCGGTTCTTCGTTTTGGTGCGACCTGGCTTAGCATTTCGCTCAATTAATTCGATGATCAAGCCCGCCACATCTTTCTCAGATGCTCTCTCAATCCCTTCAAGACCAGGTGATGAGTTAACTTCCATCACAAGTGGCCCTCGATCGGAACGTAATAGATCCACACCCGCCACATTAAGGCCCATGATTTTAGCCGCATTCACCGCCGTTGCACGCTCTTCAGGTGTTAATTTAACCAAAGTCGCTGTGCCGCCTCGGTGTAAGTTAGAACGGAACTCGCCCTCTTTTGCTTGGCGTTTCATCGCCGCAACCACTTTTCCACCAACAACCAAACAGCGAATATCAGCACCACCGGCTTCAGCAATAAATTCCTGTACTAAAATTTGTGCTTTCAAACCTCTGAATGCCTCGATAACACTTTCAGCAGCTTTGCGCGTTTCAGCAAGCACTACTCCAATACCCTGAGTACCCTCTAGCAATTTGATTACGTAGGGAGGCTTACCAATGAAATTCAACAAGTCATCCGTATCATCGGGTGAGTGTGAAAAGCCTGTTACTGGCATCCCTACACTTTTTCGAGACAATAGTTGCAATGAGCGAAGTTTGTCACGTGAACGGTTAACCGCAACCGACTCATTAACAGGGTAAACCCCCATCACTTCAAACTGCCTCAAAACTGCCGTTCCATAGAACGTCACAGAAGCACCTATACGCGGAATAACGGCATCAAACCCTCCCAGCGTTTCACCTTTATAGTGAATCTCTGGTTTGCCACTGGTGATGTTCATATAAACACGAAGTACATCCAAAACGACAACCTCATGGCCGCGTTCTTCTGCTGCCTCGATTAAACGCCGTGTCGAATACAATCGCGGGTTACGAGACAATATAGCAATCTTCATTATGCTTCCTCAGTACCATAGTGGGGGAATAAAGGGCTTTACCTATCATACCAAGCAAAACTGTTTGGGTAAGCACTTCATCAGTAATAATTATTTGGTTTGAATTTAAGAAACCGATTTGACATTCATACACAGGTAAATTTATCGAGCTTTCCATGGTCGATATCGCTTTAGTGT
>CALHTA010000149.1 GCA_938038645.1 uncultured Thiotrichaceae bacterium | reverse complement strand
CGTAAGACCTAAGTTAAATAAAACACCAGCGTTTTGAGAATAACCGACACCTGCAGTGAACTGGTTAGAAGACTGCTCTGTAACGATGATATCTAAATCAACTTGATCACCCGCTCCAACGACTGGAGATGTTTGGATCTTAACCGAAGCTACAAAAGGTAATCGCTGAATACGGCGTCGTGATTGCTCAACGGCCTCTTTTGAGTAGAAGGAGCTTTCCAATTGGCGCATTTCACGGCGGAATACTTCATCTTTTGTACGGAAGTTACCCGTCACATTGATACGTCTGACATAAGTACGCTGGCCACGATTTAACTCAAACGTAAGGTCAACTGTCTTGTTGATTTCATTAACCCTTGGCACGACATCAATTTTAGCGAAGGCATAACCCTGCTTGCCCAAAGTCTCTGAGAAGTTCTTTTGGGTTTCGCGTAAACGGGCTTGAGAAAATACCTGACCACTTTTTAGCGTAACCATTCTCTGAATAGCGGCAGATTGAGTACCGGTTACATCGACTTGGCCTACGCGGTATTGGTCACCTTCATTCACTTCAACATTGATGGTGACGAAACGCTTATCATCCGATAGGGAAACTTGTGAAGAAACAACTTTAAACTTCAAGAAACCGCGATCACGATAAAAAGAAGTTACATTATCTAAATCACCAACCAGCTTACCTTTTGAGTACTGATCTTTTGTGCTTAACAATGCGAGGCTACTTTTTGGGCCTGACTCCATTAGCTTCTTAATAACTGCATCAGGAAATGCATTGTTACCCGTAATCACAACATTACGAATCTTAGCAACGCCACCTTCTTGCACTTTAATTTCTACTGCTGAACGCCCACCACTCATAGGTGTTACAACGCTGGAAACTTTAGCGGAATAGTTTCCTCTAGAAACGTATTGCTGCTGTAGCTCTTTCTCGAATACCGCAAGCGCCGCACGATCTAGCGGGCGACCCGGTGCAATACCACCTCCGCGTAGCGCATCAAGCAGCACTTTATCTTCAATAGCTTTATTACCGGTGATTTTAAGATCACCTATGGCTTTTCGTTCTTGTACTTTAACAATCAGCACATTGCCTTGACGACTCAAAGAAACATCGTCAAACAAACCCGTACGGTAAAGCGAGTTAACGACTTCGCCTGTCATGCGATCGTCAAATGACTGACCCACACGAACCGGTACATTACTAAGAACGGTGCCCGCAGTAATCCGGTTTAATCCATTAACCTTGATATCCTGAAGAACAAAACTATCTGCCCATACACCTTGGCTAATTGCAAATAAGCAACTGGCAAGTGAAAGTTGTAACGCTTGTCTTTTCATAATTAACTCACTAATCGTGTAATGTCATTATAGATTGCCAGCACCATAAGTACGCCTACCATGGCCATACCTACGCGCATCCCAGCCTCTTCAAATTTCTCTGACACTGGGCTACCTTTAACTATCTCTATCAAATAATAAAAAAGATGCCCACCATCTAACATCGGAACAGGCAACAGATTTAATACCCCTAAACTCAGGCTCACAATAGCCAAAAAGCTCATAAACACTGAGAAACCAACCAGTGCGCTTTTACCAGCATAATTGGCGATAGTTATTGGGCCACTGATATTTTTTATCGAAGCCTCACCTGTGATCAAACGCCCCATGACACGCAGCGTCATCAGTGACATATTCCAAGTTTCAACCGCACCTTTTGTTATTGCTTCTGTAAAAGAAGCATAGCGCGTATACAGAAGCTTATCTTTCCCTGCATCGGTATATTTGTAAGCAAGACCGACACCGATTAAGCCGACCGTTTTTCCATTACGCTCAGAAGGTTTAGGCGTCACAGTGAGATCAAAAGACTCAGTGCCTCTTTGCACACCTAGTGTAACTTCTTTGCCAGCATTTTCACTAATGAAGACCGAAAAATCTCTTGCTGAAGTAATCGGGTCACCGTTTAAAAACTGAATATGATCATCTTCTTGTATGCCTGCAGCTTGTGCTGCGGAATCCGGCATCACCTGAGTAATAACAGGAATATTCGCCGGCACTTCAACATTAAAGCCTACTTTGCCGAAATAATCGCCTTCATCTTCCAGTAAAGAAACATTACTTAAATCTAGGTTTCTTGAAGCATTGCCGCCGCCTGCTTGCTCTACTTCTATAAGGACATTTCGGTCAGATAAATAAGAGTTAAGCAGTGTCAAACGAAGCTCATTAACACTGCTCACTTCAGTTGTATTAACTTTTAGTACCCGATCACCCGCTTGAAAACCGCTTACAGCTGCAGGCGTATTAGGAATGGGCGTGTCTAAATAAGGGCGAACAGAATCAATACCTACCAAATAAGTCGTCGCAAATGCGGCAATGGCGAATATAAAGTTAAAGGCCGGACCGGCCAAGACAATAAGAAATCGCTTCCAAACAGGCTGAACATTGAATGCACGGTGACGCTCTGAAGGGTCTACATCACCCTCACGCTCATCAAGCATTTTTACATAGCCACCCAGCGGAATAAGCGATAAGGCGTATTCGACTTTATCCTCATCCTTACCATTAAAGGTCCAGATGCGCTTACCAAAGCCAATGGAAAATCGCTGCACTTTGACACCGAGCTTGCGCGCCACCCAAAAATGACCAAATTCGTGCACAGCTACCAGCAGCCCGATTGTGGCGAGAAAGGCGACAATAGTAATAAAGATATTCATAGTACGGTTGTCTGCTTCTTATTGTTTTTTTTCCACAAGCTTGCGGCTTCGCGGCTTTCCCTATCCTGAATAAGTATCTCTTCCAAGACGAGCGGTGTACCACTGGGCGCCTGCTCTAGAACATGTTCAATAAGTTGCGGAATCTCTGTAAAGTTAATTTGTTTATTAAGAAAGCTTTCGACAGCAATCTCATTCGCTGCGTTCAACGCAATGCTTGCATAACCACCTATTTCATGTACGTCATATGCAAACTTCAAACAGGGGAAACGATCAAAATTCGGGGGTTCGAAATCTAATCGCCCTACATCAAAAAAATCTAAATCATCTACACCAGCATCAATTCGTTCTGGCCAAGCGAGTGAATAAGCGATTGGGGTTCGCATATCCGGATTTCCAAGCTGAGCAATTACCGATCCATCAACGTACGACACCATGGAATGGACCGCACTTTGAGGATGAATAACCACTTGCACCAAATCGCTTGGAACATCAAAGAGCCAGCATGCCTCAATCACTTCAAGGCCTTTATTCATCATGGTAGCAGAATCAACCGAAATTTTCCGCCCCATCGACCAGTTTGGGTGTGCAACCGCCTCTTCAGGTGTCACTGAAGATAAGGTATTAATTTCGCGCTGTCTAAACGGCCCGCCAGAACCCGTTAGCAAAATCTTTTTAACGCCCGACTTACCCTTAACCGGCATGCTTTGAAAAATTGCGTTGTGCTCAGAGTCAATGGGCAATAACTCTGCGCCGTTATTCTTGACAGCATCCATAAACAGCTTGCCAGACATAACCAACGCTTCTTTGTTGGCCAGCATGACGCGTTTACCAGCTTTAGCAGCAGCCAGCGAGGGCAACAAGCCAGCGGCTCCAACGATGGCAGCCATGACGTAATCGACATACTGAGAGCTAGCGACCTCTTCTAACGCTTTTTCTCCCGTTAGAACCGTCGTATGGCTACTAACGCTATGAAGCTTTTCTTCCAGCTGTGCGGCGGCTCTTTCGTCGACCATCACTGCAAAGCAAGGCCTAAAATCACAACACTGCTGAAATAACTTTTCTACTTGTGAGTTTGCCGTTAAAGCCACCACATGATACTTCTCAGGGTGACGTGCCAGCACATCTAATGTGCTAACACCGATGGAACCCGTCGCACCTAGAATGGTAACCCCCTTGCTGGAGCTATTAGAGTCGGGGTGATCGAAATGATGCATGCGCTTAAATGCTCTGCTGAATCGCGCTGGCTGATAAACCAAGAACAAATACTGGCAACGCAGCGAGTAAACCATCAATGCGGTCTAACACTCCACCGTGTCCTGGTAATAAATTTCCACTGTCCTTAAATCCACCCTCACGCTTAATAAGGCTTTCAAATAAATCCCCAGCAATTGACACCGCTGCAGATACTATCGACAGCAATAGGAAGTAAAACCAAGCGCTGTCGTGGAATTCAAAATACCAAGCCCCTAAAACCGCCCAGAAAAGCGCCGCCGCTAACCCACCTTTTGCACCTTCGAGCGTTTTACCAGGGCTAAGGTGTGGTGCCAGCTTGTTTTTGCCGATAGCTTTACCGACAAAATATGCGCCAGTATCAGTGGCTGCCACAAGAAAAATTAAATAGATTACCAAACGTGGGTCATGCTCTTGTAGCCTAGTAATGGCCAGCCAAGCAGGTATCAGGACTAAAATCCCAGAAAGACTTAACAACCAAGAGCGACTGCTGTAGAAGTCACTATTTTGCCTATAGACAGTCAACAAGCCTAAAATCATTACCCACCAAACCACCCCAACCGCGATTATGTACCAGGACATTCCCAGCAGGTAGATTATGAGGCCGATAGCTATTAAAGCGATCACAGCGTATGCCTGCTTGTCGTCTTTAAGTCCGATTAGGCGTGACCATTCCCAGCCTCCAAGCGTGAGAAACACCATCAAGCAAGCGACAGCGAAAAAGCTTGGAGATAATAAGAGTACCGCCCCTAATACTACAATCACGAGTAAAATCGCAGTAATAACACGCTGCTTAAGCATTTGAGCCTTCCTTGACTTGTTCGCCGGTCATTCCAAAGCGTCGCTGTCTTCCAGAAAAGTCTTGAATCGCAACTAACAACGTTTCTTCATCAAAATCTGGCCACAACACATCGGTAAAATAGAGTTCTGAGTAAGCAAGTTGCCAAAGTAGGAAATTACTAATGCGCCTCTCGCCTCCTGTTCGAATAAACAGATCTGGGTCCGGCACACCTTGAGTTGATAACTGCTCAGAGAGCGTTGCTTCAGAAAAGGTAGCCTCTGACTGAGCAGCTAATGCTTTAGCAGCTTCAACAATATCCCAGCGACCACCGTAGTTTGCAGCGACTTGAAGCAATAACCCATCGCCATTTGAAGTCAACTCTTCAACTTGACGAATCTTGGACTGGAGTTTTTCTGAAAACCCTTTTACGTCGCCTATGAATTTAAGACGGACGCCATGTTTTACTAAACCTTTTGCTTCACGGTTAAGAGCCGTCATTAGTAATGACATAAGGCCTTCGACTTCGTCTTCCGGCCGCTTCCAGTTTTCACTGCTAAAAGCAAATAAAGTGAGACACTCCACGGAGAGCTTCCCACAGGCTTTTACTGTCGCTCTGACAGCCTCGGCTCCTCGATGATGTCCGAAAAGTCGAGGCCTTTTACGCTGTTGTGCCCAGCGTCCATTGCCATCCATTACAATCGCGATGTGGCGAGGTATTACCATTTCGAGATTCATATTTTATTATTCTTACTCAGCATTAATCGAAGGCAATCCTGTCAGATTAGATTTCCATTAGGTCCTGTTCTTTCTTACCTAGAACATCATCAACCGATTTGATAAATTGATCTGTCAACTTTTGGATTTCGTCTTGTCCACGACGCTCATCGTCTTCTGAAATATCTTTATCTTTTTGTAAGGTCTTTAAAGTGCCATTAGCATCGCGACGAATATTACGAATAGCAATTCTTGAGTTTTCAGCCTCAGCTTTAACCACTTTCACCAAATCTTTACGACGCTCTTCGGTCAAAGCTGGCATTGGAACACGGATAACCGTCCCAGCAGAATTCGGGTTCAAACCTAGGTCAGAAGTCATAATGGCTTTTTCAATTACTTGAACCATGGTTCTTTCCCATGGCGTAATCGTCAACGTTCTTGAATCCTCAACACCGATATTGGCAACTTGGCTTAATGGAACCATACTACCGTAAGACTCGACTGAAATATGATCAAGTAAAGAAGGGTGAGCACGCCCAGTTCGAACCTTAGCCATTTCATCTTTAAGTGCATCAATGGACTTACCCATTCTTAATTCAGCATCAGCTTTAATATCATCAATCATTTCACTACCTCAACTAAAGTCCCGACTGATTCTCCCTTAAGAATGGAAGCTAATGCGCCAGGCTCAAACATATTAAACACGCGCATTGGCATGTTGTTTTCATTACATAATACCATCGCCGTCAGATCCATAACACCTAAACGCTGCTCAATCGCATCGTTAAAGCTTAGGCTATCGTAACGCTTTGCGTCAGGATTTTTTGCAGGGTCTGAATCATAAACACCATCGACCATTGTTGCCTTTAGCAGCAGGTCAGCCTGTATTTCGATAGCGCGTAAACTTGCCGCACTGTCCGTCGTAAAACAAGGACTCCCGGTTCCTGCAGCGAATATAACAATCTCACCTTGATCAAGGTAGCGTTGGGCGCGCTCAGCTGAGAAGCCTTCACCTACTTGATCAATCAGCATTGCCGTCATTACTCGGCAGCTAACTCCCTGCTTTTGTAATGTGTCTTGCATTGCCAATGCGTTCATCACAGTGGCCAACATACCCATTTGATCAGCACTAACTTTGTTAATACCGCTCTTAACTAAACCTGCTCCACGGAAGATGTTACCCCCTCCGATGACTAAAGCGACTTGAGTACCCGCTTTCTGCACATCAACAATCTGCTTGGCAGTTTGGTTCAATATTTTAGGATCCAAGCCAAAATCCAGATCGCCCATTAAGGCTTCGCCACTGAGCTTTAGTAAAATTCGTTTAGGATGTTCCAATTTATAATCCAACCTTTTTCTGATT
>CALHTA010000148.1 GCA_938038645.1 uncultured Thiotrichaceae bacterium | reverse complement strand
GCTGGGAAATCCCCCGCTTCAATATAAGCTCGAGCAACATCTAACTTAATACTAACCTCAAGTTGCGGCTCTTGCTCAAGCTCTAATTCAGGATCAATAGGTTGAGAGTAGTCAACAAAAGCCGCCGTTGTAGCCGGTTGCTGCACACGTCGAACAGTTTTTCGCTTACCGCCACGCAGCATTTTCCAAATTAACCACAGCAAAGCAAAAATTAATAACAAAGGTAATAGCCAAACTAACCAGCCAAGATTCTTTGGGATCATGCTTGTTATTTGATCCAACAAGCTTTCTTGGCTAGGCTCGCTGGCTGTGGTGATTGTATTAGCGGCTGGAGTGACTGGAGTTGCAGCTTGAGAGGGTGAAGTCGGTTCAGCTGTAGCCGATACGTTTTCAGCACTTTTGTTTTCAAGCTTTTGAATAACTTCTGTAGGAGAAACACCTTTCTCTTTCAATGCACGTGCCAACAAGCTGTTTTCTTCTTGAACATCCGTCATACGGCGTTCTAGTGAGATTTCCATGCGAGTATTTTCTGCCATCTCGCTGCGAGCGCTTTGTAACTGAGCATTTAAACTCTGGTTTCTTTCTTCTAGCTCTTCAAGTAGTTTCGCTCCTTCACCCGTTAATTCGCCGTTGGCCAATTGAAGTTTTAGGTCAGCAGTGGCCGAGCCTAAGGTATTTGATGAGGATTGTAGTCCTTGAATACGCTCTTCAAGTTCTCGTAAATCGACATCACGCTGAAGCTTTTCATCTTCAAGACGTTTAACCATCTCTCTTAGTTTTGCACGCTCCTCTTCTAGAGAAGAAAGCTTGACGGACTGCTCTTCTTTTTCTTTGACAAGCGTTTCTACTTGAGCAGAAGGGTTCAAAGAAATGAATGTTGGTGGAGGTAAATTACCGGTACGCCCTCGCTTAAACAGGCTGTAGTGTTGTTTAAGCAGATTGGTAGCATCACGATTTGGAATGCTTTTTATTGAATTTACATCGGGTAGGCGTAGATCAGCATTTCGAATCATGTAATTGATATTGCCGCCCTTAAATGCTTGAGGGTTAGCGGCCAATATCGCGACCATTATTTGATTGTTAGAGACATCGGCGTCGATATAATTCTTGTTAACAATGGCTGTTAGTGTTCCGATAGCCTTTACTGTGCGCGGGGCATGGCTCTCCGCGTGTGCTGTTGAGAGGCTACCCAAGATGCACAGGCTGAAAATCAGGAAGTAAGGAGTCAATAATTGGTACAGTTTGGTGATTACTGGCATGCGAATAGAGTCCGGTACTGAAATTTTTTTAATTGATTCTTGGTATCCATCCCAAGAAGCGGGCGATATTACCATTCCTTGGAAGATTCAAGAACCTGTTTCCAATGTTTTGATAGCTTGAAACGTTGTTTTTGCAGTTTATTCGCAAATAACGCAAGCTTCTCTTTCTGTCGTGTTGCGGCGTAAAGACTCATTAACTCTTCAACATATTCAGTTTCAGGTTTCTTTTTGTCACAAGCAGCTTCCAGAAGTGACTCTGTCATTTCGATTCGTCCATACGCTATCGCATGACGGCCTTTTTTGATCAGGCTGCCAGTCGTTAGAGGAGCGTATGGGTCTGTATCCTCTGAGTTTGGTTGGCTGGTATTGCTTATTAACACTGAGCCAGGAAAGCGATGGGATGGGAGCGTAGCGTCACTATCGTGAGCTAACCATTCATGAAAATATTCGCGGTCATTATGGTCTATTAAAGGAACGACAAGGCCATACATGCGCTCTCTTAATGGTCTGCCATTCTTACCTAATGCAATAAACAGGTCTTGAAGCGCACCCGGTAAAAACTGATGCAGCTTATTTTGAATGGCAAATAAAATACGTTGGCTGTGCTGCTGGTATTGATTAGGCTGGCCTTTGATAATAAGGTTTGATCGTCGCCAGCTGTCAAATAACGCAGAGTCATCTGGGTTATTGAGTAAAGCATCACTACTTGTGTTTGTCCGAGAATTCGTCACATTCGCATCCTTGTGGGAACTAGCTTGTTCGATTATACGGATTATGCGTTAAAAGGTACAAACAAACCCCATTTAAACGCAATAGAGGGGCATATTTTAAGATAACCGTAATAGTAGGGGTTTATTCCGGAGCCTGCCTTGGGGGAGACATCATACATTCGTCGCGAGGATTAGCCGAAAGGTTTGAAAATTGAGAAAAATAATTCACATTGACATGGACTGTTTCTATGCTGCGGTTGAAATGCGGGAAAATCCCTCATTGCGCGGTAAGCCTGTGGCTGTCGGTGGTTCTGGCTCTCAACGAGGCGTGGTAGCCGCGTGTTCCTATGAGGCGCGTAAGTTTGGTGTTCATTCTGCGATGCCATCTTCTCGGGCCCGTCGTTTATGTCCGCAGTTGGTTATGTTGCCGGTTCGGATGTCTTTATATAAAGAAGTTTCTCGTCGAATTCAGGCTTTATTTTATCAATACACTGACTTAGTTGAGCCGCTTTCATTGGATGAAGCTTTTCTTGATGTCAGTGAGAGTGAGCACTGTCGAGGTAGTGCGACCTTAATTGCTAAAGAGATCCGTAGCCGAATTTTTGCAATGGAGCGGCTGAACGCCTCAGCAGGTATTGCCCCCAATAAGTTTTTAGCGAAAGTAGCCAGTGATTGGGAGAAACCAAACGGTCAGTTTGTGATTAGGCCGGATGAGATTGATGCTTTTGTTAAACAGCTGCCGGTGAAACGGATTTTTGGCGTTGGTAAAGTCACTGAAAAAAAACTGTTAGATCTTGGAGTAGAAAACTGTCTGGATCTGCAAGCATTTAGCGAAGAGAAGCTTGCGGAGCATTTTGGTGTTTTTGGTAAGCGCTTGTATGAGCTTTCAAGGGGGATAGATAATCGCCCTGTAACGACTCACCGCACGCCTAAATCA
>CALHTA010000147.1 GCA_938038645.1 uncultured Thiotrichaceae bacterium | reverse complement strand
CCATAAACCAAACCCATTCCGTGATCTGTGAGCACTTTTCCTAGTGCTTTAGCCGCTTCGGTATAGGCAGGGAGTTTTCCGTAGCTTGAGCCACAATACACACAAATTCGTTTCATTAGATTTCAACTGTCAGTCTTGAGGGAGACTTCAGTATAAGAGTATTGAGGTTAAAGAGACGAGCGGTAATTACCTAAATTGCTGGCTTTACAACCGCTGCGGGTTCATTGATGTAAAAGCCCTGAGCATAATCAACATCCATATCATCCAGCAGCCCAAGAATTTCTGGCGTTTCTACATACTCCGCTATGGTTTTTATATTCATGGTGTGAGCCAATTGATTAATGGCGCTAACTAGCTTTCTATCGACCGCATTATCAATAATATCTCGAACAAAACTGCCATCGATTTTCAAGTAGTCCACGGGAAACTGTTTGAGGTAAGTCAGTGAGCTTAAACCTGTACCAAAGTCATCAAGCGCGAACCTTACTCCTCTTGCTTTCAAGGTATACATAAATCGCCTAACCAGCGTTGGATTCTTAATAGCCGTGGTTTCAGTAATTTCAAAACATATCTGACTGGGATCTACTTCATAATCATCCAGTAACTTATTCACACTTTCTAGAAAACTTTTATCACTCAAAGACTGCCCTGAAAGATTAATTGAAATAAAGTCAGTATTACCTAAGCCCTTGAAGCACTTTTTGTTCAAAGCATCTAACGCCTGCTCGATGACATAGGTATCAATCTTTTTCATTAAGTCATAACGCTCAGCCGCAGGCAGGAATTCATTAGGCGGAACAACCTTTCCCCTAGAATCTATTAGCCTCACCAATATTTCGAAATGAGCGTGTTTTGACTCCTTAGAAACAGAACTAATCTTTTGTGAAAATATAACCAGTCGTTTTTCATCTAATGCTTTCAAAATTCTTGAAACCCAAGACATTTCTGAAGAGCGTGTTGCGATATCGGAATCATTCTCTTGATAGAGTTGCACACGATTTCGACCGGAGTCTTTCGCTGCGTAACAGGCAATATCTGCCTGACTAAAGACTTCTTCTACACTTTTAGTCTTATTATTGATTTCAACCAAACCAATGCTTACCCCCATATCAAAGGCTTTATCTTTGAATACGTAATGGTAATTTCTGACTTGTTCACGCAGAGCCTGCGATATTTTCGCTGCTCTGGACACCGAGCAGTTTTCTAGAAGCACCCCAAATTCATCACCGCCTAAGCGAGCCAACATATCTGTTTTCTTGAGGCTCAATGCCAACTCTGCTGCTATTTGGCACAGCAACTCATCTCCAGCCGCATGGCCGCAGGAATCATTCACCACCTTAAACCGGTCCAAGTCTAGGTAACACATAAAATGTGTCTGATCGTTTCCTTTAGTTTTCTCTATAAGCTCCACTGTTTTCTCTTCAAAATGAAAACGATTAGGTAGCTTAGTCAGTGCGTCATGACGCGCCTGCCAAAATAGCTTTTTACTCTTTTCATTAACCTTAGCAACATCACCTACCAAGCAATAGGCCATCAAGATTAAACCTGCCGTTAGCGTAATCAGTAGCCAAATAATCGACTCGGTACTTTTCTTAACTGCGGCGGACTGTATGCCACTGAGGGGAATCTCTACAAAGAACGCCCCCATTAATTGGTGCTTCTCCCACTGTTTGCCAGGAGTTATACCTTGTTCAATTCGGCGCTGCTTAATTTCCTCTGTTAGCTCATAAGCATTATGACAAGCAACGCAGGACTCACTAACCGCAGGGTCAGCTTTCATGTACAACAGTGTTTGCTTGCCATTGCTGTTAACGATTTCATGAGATGATTGCCATTCAATAGGCTGAGTTGGGCTGTAGAGGTTCTGCTTCTCTAGCTGTTCCCATGCTGATCTAAGAAACGCTGTATTTAACCCCTGTCCTTTAGCGATGTTCCATTTGCTGACAAGCCGATACTTGTACAATCCATCAGAATCTGCAGCGGCCTTACTTGAAATACTTCGAGTAAACTGTGCAGGCAACGGAACCGTACCAGCAATATTATGGAAGTTAATGTTCGCAGAGCCAGTGCCATCTTTTTTAAGTTTGTTTACAACATCTTCACTGTAGACTGAACGGACAGCGCTTGCGTGCCTCACCACAATTTCAGCAACCGTTAGCGCTTGCTGCTCTATGATTTGGTTTTTTGATTCTTTTACTAGGAAGTAGCCAGCCACTCCAACTAGAATTAATAAGGCGCCGACTGCAATAATCAATCGATTCCTCAATTCTGAGCTGATCAAAGTGGCATTCATCATTAAAAGCGTCTTGTATTTATTTTTAGTGTTGTCTAAAAGTATCACTAAACTCAGAATTGCCAAACTGTTTCGGTTAATTGGTAACCACTAAAAGAGCCAAGCAAGCATCACTTCTAGGCCACTTTTACTGGACAAGCTACCCCATATCAGTGACGATAATAAAATCTAACCCCTCGGAGGAAATATCATGTCGCTAAAATCTTCATTTAGTGTTGCAACTGTTTGTTTGAGCCTGCTTGTCTCTGCTAACTCGGCCCTAGCCGCTGGCGAGTGCGCCGCAGGTAAAACGATGAAGGATGGCATCCTTACTATCGCCACCGGTAATCCTTCTTATTTTCCTTGGGTGATTGATAACAAACCGGAAGATGGTAAAGGCTTTGAGGCCGCAGTTGCGTATGAAGTCGCAACACGGATGGGTTTTGAAAAAGATAAAGTCGAATGGACGACCGCTTCTTTCGACGAATCAATCCAACCTGGCGAGAAAAACTTTGATTTTAACCTTCAGCAGTTCTCAATAACAGAAGAGCGCGAGAAGGTAGTCGACTTTTCGGTACCTTACTATTCTGCCGCGATGGCTGTGTTAGTTCGCAAGCCAACTAAAGAAAAAGGCGCCAAGCCAGATATGGCCTCTCTTAAAGGCTTGCTGTGGGGTGCAGATGCCAGTACCACTGCTTTACCAACGCTCAATAAGCTCATCGAGCCTAATGAAAAGCCGCTGCTTTACAACGACAACAATGACGTTGTTGCGGCTATGAAAGCGAATCAAATCGATGCCGCTCTATTTGACCTACCTACAGCGATGTACCTTGGCGCTGTCGTGTTAGACGATGGTGTGGTGTTAGGTCAGTTCCCAGCAGATCGTACTGAAGAACCTGATCAGTTTGGTTTGCTTATGGCAGAAGGTAACCCTCTAAAGACATGTGTCAATGAAGCACTAGAAGCGATGAAGGCAGACGGTAAACTTGCCAGTATTGAAGCGGATTGGTTACAGCAAACAACGGGTGTTCCGGTTATTAAGTAATGAGCAAACCCGCTTTAACCGCAAGACAGGCACACGCTCGTAACGTACGCAAACGCAGCACCACGATTGCTATTATCAGCACCTCTATCGTGGCGCTGCTGCTGTACTTGCTTATCCCACTAACGCCTGGTTGGCCTGCGGTTAAAAAGAGCTTTTTTAATTCAGAGATTTTCATCAAATCATTTCCAACCCTGCTTGAAGCGTTTGTATTGGATGTGATGATCTTTCTTTGGTGCGCGCCGCTGATTGCCATCTTAGGCTTGCTGATTGCGCTGTGCCGCGATGCACGTTCGCCCGCGCTTTACCCACTGCGCTTATTTGGCGCGGTATATACCGATGTGTTTCGAGGCATACCTGTCATCCTGATTGTGTATTTGATTGGTTTCGGTATTCCAGGTTTAGGCTTATCGCGCCCCTATAACAGCCCTTATATTTGGGGTTCGTTAGCATTGATATTGACCTACTCGGCTTACGTTGCTGAGATTTTCCGTTCGGGTATTGAATCAATTCATAGCTCGCAACGTGCCGCAGCAGCGTCATTAGGTTTATCGCCGAGTGACACCATGCGTTTTGTTGTCCTGCCACAGGCAATACGACGGGTTGTTCCTGCTAATATGAACATGTTT
>CALHTA010000146.1 GCA_938038645.1 uncultured Thiotrichaceae bacterium | reverse complement strand
TTCCGTTCGGGTATTGAATCAATTCATAGCTCGCAACGTGCCGCAGCAGCGTCATTAGGTTTATCGCCGAGTGACACCATGCGTTTTGTTGTCCTGCCACAGGCAATACGACGGGTTGTTCCTGCTAATATGAACATGTTTATTGCGCTGCAAAAAGACGTGGCATTGCTATCGTTCATCGGACCCGTTGAAATACTAAGACAGGCCGGCGTTTATAAATCACTTTATGCCAACTTCACACCCTATGTAGCGGCAGCGGTTATCTTCCTGTGCGTGACTATTCCTGCAACACGATTGGCGGACCGGTTGATGGCCAAGCAACAGCGTGAACGGAGTTAGCCATGAGTGATTTGAAATTAGTGAATGTCCACAAAAGCTTTGGTGACCGTAAAGTCTGCGAAGGAATAAATCTTACCGTTCGTGATGGTGAAATGGTGTGTTTGATTGGCTCATCAGGCTCGGGGAAATCAACTTTGCTTCGCTGCATGAATCTGCTGGAAGAAATTGATGAAGGTGAAATTTTTCTCGATGGCATCGACATCTCTGCGCCTGGGTTAGACCCTCAACCCATTCGCCAACAAATCGGCATCGTGTTTCAAAGCTTCAATCTATTTCCACACATGACTGCTGCTGAAAATGTCATGTTAGCCCCTAGAAGAATTCACAAACGAAGCCGTGCTGAGCTACTGCCTGAGGTTGAGGCACTGTTTGCCAAGTTTGGGCTAGCCGATCGCATGCAAAACTACCCTGATCAGTTATCAGGCGGGCAACAACAACGCGTGGCTATCGTTCGAGCCTTAGCAATGCAGCCCAAAATCATGCTGTTCGATGAGATCACTTCAGCATTAGACCCTGAATTAGTCGCTGAGGTGTTAGATGTACTGAGGCAACTACATGCGCAGGGAATGACTATGGTATTGGCTACTCATGAAATGAATTTTGCTCGTGAGTTAGCCGATAAAGTTTGTTTTTTGGACGGAGGACGGATATTGGAAGAAGGTTCACCTCAAGCTATTTTTTCCAACCCTCAAGAGGCTAGAACTCAAGCATTCCTGCAAAGCATTCTTTGAAAATAAAATTGACAGGTTCTGGCCAAGGAGACCTGTCTAATTGTGGTTTAGTCTTTCTTAAAAAACTGATAATTTTTATTTATAAGTGAAAGCAAATTACTTATACACCAAGCAATGTGAACAAAAAATGAACAAATCATGCAAAACCTTTAGTTACTTTCTTCATCCTGCTTTTTAACCACCAAATAGACCCCGAGCACTGTCATCACTATCGCAGCAATGGCGAGGACCGGCAGCGACTCATCGAATAAAAACCAAGCTTCGACACTCACTACAAGCGGAACAAGGTAAAAGTAACTTGCTACTTTCGCCGATTCACCCTCACGGATCATATACATCAGCAGAAGAATTGCGGTAACGGAGAGTCCAAAGACCAACCAGCCTAGTGCTAGCACTAATTGTGTATCCCAGATGACTTCACGAGTCTCAAAACTCCATGCAAGGATAGCCATCAAAATAGCGGTACTGACATATTGCCAGAATGACCCTGCTAACAGATCCACCCCTACCCCAAATCGCTTCTGATAAAGCGTACCGACTGAGATTCCAACAAGAGATAAACTAGTGGTTAATAAGGCTGGCGTGCTTAGCTCAATGTCGGCGTAGCCTTTAGTGCTTAGGATCACCACAACGATGCCGATGAAACCTAAACCCAAGCCTAACCATTGGATTGAACGCAACTTATCACCCATAACTTGCCAACTTAACAAAGCAGTTAGTACCGGCTGTAAACCAACAATAATTGCCGCTATGCCTGCGGGCATTCCCCATTTTATTGCAGCGAAGACGCCCCCTAAATAGGCACCGTGGATCATTAAACCCACCACCATTTGGTGACCCGTTTGACTTAACGAGGGCCACTTTGCTTTGAACACCAAACAAAGCACGAAAAAAACACCCACCGTCAGCACGAACCGCAAAAATAGTAAGTAAAAAGGCTCGATGAATGGCAAGGCGTACTTTGCCCCAATAAAACCCGTACTCCACAAAAAGACAAAAATCAGCGGGATCAAACGTATCCAAGTGGATTGACTGCTACTCATGGCGGGATCTCTTAAGTTGAGGGTCTATTATGGTGTGTTGTGCAGCAGTGGTAAATACACTACATTATGCGCTTCAACTATAGAGATATCATTATGGAAGCCTACTTGTGGGATTGGGCCAATTTGCTGATGCGTTGGTTTCATGTAATCGTTGGAATCGCGTGGATTGGTGCGTCGTTCTATTTCGTCATGTTGGACAACTCCATTCGCCCTTCTAAGAAAGAAAAAGATAAAGCACGAGGCGTACATGGTGAGCTCTGGGCAGTACACGGTGGGGGTTTCTACCACAGTCAAAAATTCCTAACTGGCCCTAAAGATGAGCCTTTAAGTGACAACCTTCATTGGTCAATATGGGAGGCCTACAGTACTTGGCTATCGGGTATGGGACTAATGTTCATCATCTATTGGGTCGGCGCAAAAGCCTATCTTATTGATGCTGAAGTAATGGAC
>CALHTA010000145.1 GCA_938038645.1 uncultured Thiotrichaceae bacterium | reverse complement strand
GCAGCAAGAAAGAATTAAAGACGTATCTGCATAATGTTGCGGAGGCGGAAAAGCGTGATCATCGTCGTTTGAGTCGTCAATTAGACTTGTTCCACATCCAAGAGGAAGCGCCGGGGCAGGTATTCTGGCACCCTAAGGGTTGGACGGTTTATCAGACAATTGAACAATATATGCGTGAACAGCAGCGTTTACGTGACTACAAAGAAATTAAAACACCACAGTTGGTGGATTTTTCTTTGTGGGAGCGTTCTGGCCACGCTGCAAAGTACAGTGATGATATGTTCTCGCTGGAATCAGATGATAAACAGTTTGCTTTGAAGCCAATGAATTGCCCTTGTCATGTACAAGTGTTCAATCAGGGCTTGAAGAGCTACCGTGACTTGCCAATGCGTTTGTCTGAATTTGGTTCTTGTCATCGTAACGAAATGTCAGGTGCTTTACATGGTTTGATGCGGGTGCGCGGTTTTGTCCAAGATGACGGACACATTTTCTGTACTGAAGATCAGATTCAATCAGAAGTGGCTGATTTCATGGATTTCTTGCATGACGTTTATCGCGATTTTGGTTTCGATGACGTTATTTATCGCTTATCGACTCGTCCCGAAAATCGTGTAGGGTCGGATGAAGATTGGGATAAAGCTGAAAAGGCGCTGTCGGATGCTTTAGATGCGAAAGATCTGGATTGGCAAGAAAACCCAGGTGAGGGTGCTTTTTATGGTCCAAAAATAGAGTTTTCATTAAGAGATGTGATTGGACGCGTTTGGCAGTTGGGTACCATTCAGGTTGATTTCTCAATGCCGGGACGTTTGGATGCACAGTATGTTGCTGAAGATGGTTCGCGCCAAGTTCCAGTCATGTTGCATCGTGCAATTTTAGGATCTTTTGAACGTTTCATCGGAATATTGATCGAACATCATGAAGGTCGCTTCCCGTTGTGGCTATCTCCAGAGCAAGTGGTTATTATGAACATAACTGATTCTCAGGCAGATTTTGCTCAATTAACGGTAGAACGGTTGAAAAAAGCCGGAATTCGCGCGACGTCAGACTTGAGAAATGAGAAGATTGGATTTAAAATCCGCGAGCACACTTTACAACGCATCCCTTATCTATTGGTAGTTGGTGATCGCGAAGTAGAAGCGGATTCGGTAGCCGTTCGTACAAGAACGGGCGAAGATCTTGGAACAATGACAGTTGATTCTCTAATTTCACACTTGAAAAATGAGATAGATCAGCGTTGTGATGTCAACCAAGCACAGATTGTAGAGAGCTAGTGACAAGCTTATTTTTTGTAATTATTAAGGAGGGTTAGCGTATCGCTCGCAACCAGAAAAAAAATCGTGTTAATGATGAGATTGACTTACCAGAGGTAAGATTGATCGATGCAGAAGGCGAAAATGTAGGTGTCGTGTCATACACAGACGCCATGGCCCAAGCTGCAGCACTAACACTGGATTTGGTTGAAATTGTACCTAATGCTGAGCCTCCAGTTTGTCGAATTATGGACTTTGGTAAGTTCAAATTCGAGAACAGCAAGAAAAAAGGTGTAGCAAAAAAGAAGCAGAAGAAAACACAGGTTAAAGAGATTAAATTCCGCCCTGTTACGGATATTGGCGATTACAATATCAAATTACGTAATATGACGAAGTTTCTTGAAGCTGGTGATAAGACCAAGGTTACTGTAAGGTTCCGTGGTCGTGAGATGGCTCATCGTGATTTGGGTATGGTTATGCTTAAGCGTGTAGAGGCTGATCTTGCGGAAATCGCTACAGTAGAGCAGTTTCCAAAGATGGAAGGTCGCCAGATGATCATGGTAATGGCACCTATTACTAAAGACAAAGGCGTACAATAGTTTTATACGCATCCCTTCAAGGAAGGCACTCTTGAGGGATGTTTGATTAACCGTTATCAACGGAGATGAAGATGCCTAAGATGAAAACCAACAGCGGTGCTGCAAAGCGATTCCGCAAGCGTGCTAATGGCACGTTTAAGTGTAAGCAGTCTCACCTACGTCATATTTTGACCAAGAAGAGTTCTAAGCGTAAACGTCACCTGCGTGCAGGAGATGTCGTAGAAGCATGCGACACACCTTCAGTTCGTAAAATGATGCCCTACGCATAAGGAGAATGAATCATGGCTAGAGTTAAGCGTGGTGTAACAGCCCGTGCAAAGCACAAAAAAGTCCTCAAGAAAGCAAAAGGTTATTACGGAGCGAGAAGCCGTGTATATCGTGTTGCTACGCAGGCAGTAACAAAAGCAGGTCAGTACGCATACCGTGACCGTCGTCAGAAGAAGCGTCAATTCCGTAGACTATGGATTGTTCGTATCAATGCGGCAGCGCGTATGTTTGATATCTCTTATAGCCGTTTAATGAACGGTATTCACAAAGCAGGTATTGAAGTTGACCGTAAAATGCTGGCTGATTTAGCAGTACATGATATTGATGCATTTGAGAAGGTAGCAGAGCAGGCAAAAGCCGCCCTCGCTGCTTGATTCGATTCATTGAATCTAGGGGTCATTATTGATTAGTGATCTGAATCATTAGTTTTGTCAGATTGAAAACGATGATTAAAAGCGGGGAAAGGTTGATGCCTTTCCCCGCTTTTTTATTTTTGCGGATTATTGTTTGGTGTTTTCCCAAAATTAATTCGTAATACAAATTTTTAAGTAGAGGTAGGTTTTAAATTTACCTCTGCATCAAATGGAAGTGACTGGAGTTTTTCTGTGAAACAATTACTGGAACTCATGGGGCAAGCACTTGAAGAGGTTTCTTCAGCGGCGAATCTATCATCGCTAGACGAAGTACGCGTGCGGTACATGGGAAAAAAAGGGGTTCTTACCGATCAGTTGAAACAGCTTGGCCAGTTACCGCCCGAAGAGCGTCGCGAAGCAGGCCAAGAGATCAACAAAGCTAAGCAAGAACTTGCCGTTGCGCTAGAGACTCGAAAGGGAGCTTTACAGGAAGCCGCTCTAAACGAGCGCCTTGCAGCAGAAAGTGTTGATGTAACACTGCCTGGTCGTGCAGGTTCTGAAACGGGAAGTTTACACCCGATTACTCAAACCATTAAGCGTATTGAGGCTATCTTTGCTCAGCTTGGTTTTGATGTAGTTGAAGGTCCAGAAATCGAAGATGATTTCCATAACTTTACAGCACTTAATGTGCCAGAGCATCACCCAGCGCGTGCAATGCATGACACTTTCTATTTCGATGATGGCTTGCTACTGCGTACCCATACATCGTCTGTACAAATTCACACAATGGAAGACAATGAGCCACCTTACCGTGTCATTGCTCCGGGTCGTGTTTATCGTTGTGATTCAGACATTACGCATAGCCCTATGTTTCACCAAGTTGAAGGCCTAATGGTCGATACGGATGTGACCTTTGCAGATTTAAAGGGTGTATTAGATGCGTTCTTTAAGGCATTTTTCGAAGTTGATGAACTTCCTACGCGTTTCCGTGCGTCTTATTTCCCGTTCACAGAGCCATCGGCTGAGACTGATATTCAGTGTGTTTTATGCTCGGGAGAGGGTTGTAAAGTTTGTAGCCATACCGGTTGGTTAGAGGTGATGGGGTGTGGCATGGTGCATCCTGAAGTGCTCAAGCATACTGGTGTTGACCCAGAAAAATATTCAGGCTTTGCCTTTGGTTTTGGTGTAGAGCGTTTGGCGATGCTGCGTTACGGTATCGATGATTTGCGTATCTTGTTCGACAACGATACTCGCTTCCTGCAACAGTTCAGCTAAGGGGATAGATAGATGAAAGTCAGTGAAAAGTGGCTGCGCGAATGGGTTAACCCCGAAATTGATGCAGCAGAAATTGGTAGTCAATTGACTATGGCCGGTGTTGAGCTTGAGGGTATCGAGCCTGCTGCCGGTAACTTTAGCAAGGTAGTTGTTGCTGAGATTGTTAGTGCGGAAAAGCATCCTGGTGCAGACAAGTTAAAAATCTGCCAAGTAAACTGTGGCGATGAAGCGTTAATACAGATTGTTTGTGGTGCTCCCAATGCTAGAGCTGGTTTGAAAGCCCCTCTTGCAATGATTGGCGCAGTGCTAGAGTCAAGCGATGGTTCCGATTTTAAAATTAAGAAGTCAAAACTACGTGGCGAATTATCACAAGGTATGTTGTGCTCTGCGCGTGAATTAGGCTTGTCTGATAGTGCTGATGGGCTGCTTGAATTAGCTTCTACTGCCCCGGTTGGTACGGATATTCGTGAATATCTCGATTTAAATGATGTTGTTCTAGAGTTGGATGCAACGCCGAACCGCGCAGATTGTTTGAGTATTGCAGGTATTGCGAGAGACTTAGGCGTGCTAACGCAAACAGAAGTTACGGCGCCAACGATTGAAAGTGCTACCGTAGTTTCCGATGAAATTTTCCCTGTAGAGATTGAAGCGACGGATGCTTGCAAACGTTTTGCTGGGCGTATCATTCGTAATGCTGACGTGACAGCTGAGACGCCGCTGTGGATGGTTGAAAAGCTGCGTCGTGCCGATATCCGTAGCTTAGGCCCTGTTGTTGATGTGACTAACTTTGTTCTTGTTGAGTTAGGACAGCCAATGCATGGCTATGACTTTGATAAACTTTCTGGCGGTATCAAAGTTCGCCAAGCGGTAGAAGGTGAGCCATTAAAATTATTGGATGGTCGTGATATCACTTTGCGAGCAGATACGCTGGTTATTGCTGATCATAAAGCTGCTGTTGGTTTGGCAGGAATTATGGGAGGAATGGACAGCTCGGTAACCGATAATACAAAGAATATTTTCCTTGAGTCGGCTTATTTCACACCAGAAAAAATTATGGGTAAGTCGAGAACTTACGGT
>CALHTA010000144.1 GCA_938038645.1 uncultured Thiotrichaceae bacterium | reverse complement strand
TTATTAATTTTGCATCGTTTCCATATTTCAGCTTACCTTGGCCTTTGTAGAGCACGGTATAAAGGCCATCGGGTGTTGTTCCTGCCGGCAATCTATTTAAGAACTTAGTGCCTGCAACGCCCCCGTTTAAATTGACGGGCCATCCATTTTCATCATATTCAACATTGGCACTACTCAACCAGGGGTTAGTATCAGCAAACGGAATTGAAGATTTAAAAAGGTCAATAAAAGGGATGCTTGAGTTATCTTCTCTAATTTCGTTTGTATTCGTACCTAGGAGATAACGAGATTTATTTTTATTAGCTAACAACTGGCCTAGCTGTTCTTGAGTCGGTGGTTGGTGGGAAATGCGGTTCGGTTTTAAGAAGCGTTTGTAAACTAAGTAACTCGCAGCAGCCAAGCTAACAATAAATAAAAAGATCAATGTGGATTTTATAAAGCGTATCAAGGTGTAATGACCAAGGATAAGAGAGTTTAGCCATTATCCAGCTGCAAGCTTTGTAAAACAAGAAGAAGCCGGCGCGCAGTATTAAACTGCGAACCGGCGATGCTAATTAATTGGAAAGTAACATACGACCAAAGTTCTGCGGATTACGCCATGCTTCGTCATTTTTAGAGAACCAAGCTAGCTTGCCGTCACGGTCATTGCCGGTGTCATCATCGTTAACCTGAACTTCTAAGCCAATGATAGAGCCATTCTGAGGAATAACGCCCAATGTGCGCCAAGGTATTGAGGCTTCAAGGGTATACCCATTGGCATGACGATTCATTGCTTGAAGGATTCCTAAATCCCCTCTGCGTGGAGAACTCTGGCTTAAGTTAACCTGATTGTCTCTCCACCGAAAAATAAAGTGGAAATCATTTCTTCCATCGAAGCTACTGCCACGTGAGCCATCGGCATCAACAAATATTTCAATTGAGTCATCACTCCAAGGAGCGCCTGAGTCTTTGACAAAGCGATCATCCATTGCATCCACACGAATGTGCAGGTAATCGTTATCCCAACTTGTTTGCCAGTTTGCTGCTAGATCGTAGCCGCCATTAATGCTTCCGCCAACAATGTTCATCAATCGATTTGGCTGTGTTTGTTGCCAATCACGTCCATAGCGACGTTGTTTAATGACGCCATCATGTTGATTAATGATCCTTCTTGGGGCCGGTGTTGGAATGACTACTGGCCTTGGTGCTTGAGCAACCCTAGGAGCAGGTTGAGCAGGGCGTCTTACAGGCTGCACAGGTCGTCTCACCGGTGGTTGAACGATAGTAGGAGCGACTCTACTTACTTGAGGTGCAAACTTAATCGCAGGAGCAGGTTGAACTTGAGCCTGATATCGCTTTGGTACAGGTTTTGCAGCAACTCTAACGGGTTGGCGTTTTGCCTGAGGAATAATTACGGGTCTCGGGGCAGCAGCAATGACTCTTTTAGGGGCTGCAACAGGCTTAGCCTTTGCAATAGCCGTCTTAGCACCTGGTTTCTTAGGCTTAGATGGAACTTGACTAAAGATAATTGGATTAGGGTTTCTAGCAGGCTTAGCAAGACGTGCAATCTGATGATTGCCGCAGTTTTTCCACCAGCAACGATTGTTTTTGTTGAAGCTCAGTAGCGCGCGATGCTTAGGTGCTTTGCGGTCCGACTGAGTCAAAAACTCACGTGTCCCCCAGCTACCAAACCACTGATAAGTCCTTGGCGCTGAAAAGCTGACAAAAGTTTGTCCACCTGCACGTCTCCAGCCATCCAAGAAGTCTTTGTAGGCTTTCGCCATACGACGGTCGCGATTAGCGGCGATATAGTATTTGGTTGGCGCTTTAGTAATGTCTCTGTTCTTCCAGTCAACGAGATGTTGGCCACCTTCGTAAGCAATCAAGCTCACACCATACGCCTTGGCAAGCTTGGCATGTTTACCCACTAGCTTTTCGACACCCGGGATTGAGAAAGGAAGCTTCTTATCGTATAGCATCTTAAAGATAGCGTTAACCGACTTAACCTTTTTCAGCTCTGCCGTACTCCCATAGAAGTAAGGCCCAATGGCAAATGCATCGGTTTTTTTGTACGCATCACGATAGCCTAATAACATTTCAGTCAAGCGTGTATAGCCAGTCCATCCCCCCATCACTCTGACAAGTCTTTGGGTTCCACCAAACTCCTGTTCAAAAATATTGAACACCTGCACAGAGCGGAATGAATAATATTTGTATCCAGCCTTATCACGGTCATCATCAAGGCCTAGTTTTAAACCCATATCTTTCATGTAATGAGCTTGATCAAAAATAGTATTCCATGCTTCGTTTGTGTACTCGATATAAGCTTTGAGCCCGGGTTTTAAGTTATCACGAACATACTGAGCGAATTTTCTCATGTAATGATCATTTGCAGCATGTGGTAGTGCAAACCAAGCATCAGAGTTATTTTGATTGGCTAGAGCAACCATAATTTCCAAAGGTGCGCCGCGAACGGTAGGCTTTCCTCCCCACGTTGATTTGCTCATCAACGGGCGCTTGCTCCACTCTTTGATAGGGTTACGTGTAATCCCCGCCATATTCATGAAACGAAGAACCTTGAAGTCCTTCATATAGTTCAAATAATCTGGGTTAAAAATTATTCGTGAGTAATGCTTCTCAAAAGAAAGGAACTGCTTTCCACGGCATGAGGCAGCCGAATGAACACGCTTATGAGGATTGTTACTGCAAATTCCACCCGGCATCAAAATTCTAATATTTCGCAGCGGATTTCGAGTGTCCGTTTGAGTGATAAGCAACGTTGCTCTGATTTCTTTATCTTTTCCCGCAGTGATGGAAACAACTTCGCGGCCAGGTGATTTTGATACTAGCTTGACATCATTGCCATATTTCAAAGTACCAGCGCCATCATATAAGACTGTATAGTTACCATCCGGAATGGTACCAGCGGGGAGTTTATTGATGAAACGGGCTCCTACCTGACCACCATTTAAGTTGGTGGGCCAACCATTTTTGTCATAAATGATGTTTCCTTTAGTTAGCCACGGACGAGCTTCCTCGAAAGGCGTACTACCACGGAATACATCAACGAAAGGGGCACTTGCATCATCGTCGAGCACTTCGTTTGTATTAATGCCTAAAGGGGAAAGCGAGTTATTACGGGCCATTGCGGGGGAGGGTAAAAACATCAGACATGCCAAGCCCAGAATGCCGATCTTACCCATTGGCTTCATTGTTATTTTCATTTTTATTTACCAGAGCATTTGAGGTCAATAAATACCAAATCTAGATAACGTCAGCTCGGGTCTGCTTTGAAGGCGGGCTAGGGTAGCCAGTGCCTTACAAGTTATCAATATTAAGTATTTTTGCCCCTTAGTTATTATTATTGCCGTCCTCAGTATATCAATTTATAACTATTTTCGCCTGCTTTCAGATTAGTGGTACTCAGAGACTTGTTAGGAAATAATTCAAACCAAAAATCGCTATAATCAATATCGCTCAACAAAAGATACGATATTTTAAGAATCGGCTTGACAGATTTATACGGATACCTCAAAATTCGCGCTTCTTCGCCGGTTGGGGCTATAGCTCAGCTGGGAGAGCGCTGCAATGGCATTGCAGAGGTCAGCGGTTCGATCCCGCTTAGCTCCACCAAACTGTAGAAGTTTAGAGAAGATATTTACTGTATATTGTCCCCATCGTCTAACGGTTAGGACATCGCCCTTTCACGGCGGTAATCGGGGTTCGAATCCCCGTGGGGACACCACAGTATTCTCTACTAACAATTATGTTTAAAGTCCGGTCCCCATCGTCTAGTGGCCTAGGACACCGCCCTTTCACGGCGGTAACCGGGGTTCGAGTCCCCGTGGGGACGCCAGTACGAAGCATAATAAAATGACAAATTGTCCCCATCGTCTAACGGTTAGGACATCGCCCTTTCACGGCGGTAATCGGGGTTCGAATCCCCGTGGGGACACCATGTCGTTTTTGAAGTTAGGAAAGAAATAGTTTTTAGTCCCCATCGTCTAACGGTTAGGACATCGCCCTTTCACGGCGGTAATCGGGGTTCGAATCCCCGTGGGGACACCATTCATTAGACGCATCCACCAATTGCTTTATTATTTCCCACCCTAAGAGTGTTTACACTGGCAGGTGAAGCCTTACTCGTGCACCGATATAAGGCGACATTAGTAGCGAAATCTTCCCCCCGGCATTTTTAACTATTTCAGCACTGACCGCTAGGCCGATACCTTGCCCTTCAGTTTTGCTATCCGCTCTCATTCCCCGTGTCAGTAATTGAGAGGGGTTGTTGTCAGGGAATCCCATGCCGTCATCATCAATATCCACAACCAAAAAGTCGACGTCTTGAGTGGCTGTTACGACAATTTTAGACTCGCAAAAGCGGCAAGCATTGTTTAATAAGTTTCCAAAAACTTCCATCAAG
>CALHTA010000143.1 GCA_938038645.1 uncultured Thiotrichaceae bacterium | reverse complement strand
CTGATTCTGGCTGAAGCTTGGCGATCACGAAAATAACGATCGAACTTTGGGTCGATATTACGATAGACGTTTGCTTTAAAGTTAGCGTAATCAGCAGAAATGGCTTCAGGCTGATTCCATAACCAGAAATACCACTGATTCATGTCGCTACCAAAACTCTGCCCTGTCTTTTCTTGTAGCAACGAAATCAGTTTTTGAGCCCCAAATGAATTGCGGGTATAAGCAATCGTTTCTAAAATCTGAGGGATGTTTTGAGGCTGCCAGTTTGCAGCCAAAGAGTCGATGGCTTGATTGACACTAGCGGGCTCTCCCGAGCCAAGAATAGTGACGAGTTGTTTTTGCAATGAAGCACTGTCTACTTCTTTCGCTCCAACACCGACCTGCAAACCAACAAGCGCTGTGGTAATGACAACTGCACCGATTAATGAGGCCTTTTTAATTTGGCTAGATAATTTCATAGAATTGAGTTCCTGAATTTATTGGCATTGATTCTTTTTTTACGCCAAGGCAGGAAGACTAGATGTTTCTAAGATTTTCTGTTGTGCATTGAACCGATGTTCATTCAATAGACACTTAAGATTTAAGAAGGGATGTAAGTGTTGTAAATATTTCGGGACGAAATCCTTTTCAATTAAAAGCGGCGCTGGCCAAGTAACGCTTTTATATGCTTTCCCGAACTTAATTTTTCAGCTTATTGAGCCAGTTTAAGACTCAAGTTTTGTAGCGCATTAGGATCTTTTTCCTTGAGACGCTTAATAAATGCCAAATCAGCTTGCAGCAAGTCGTGTGTCTTGTAGTCTGTAGCGTTGTCGGTATTTTTGTGAGCAGTCGTTTTGCGCTCTGAACGGTAACATTCAAAATACTTCATATTTCTACCTCCCAAAATAAAAATTAAAGTGGTATAGGTGTTTTAACAATGAACGTTGATCCCCCTGATCCAATTGTTAGCCTTGCCTACACTCGCACTATAGTACAAATGTCGCCTCTAGATAAGTCTTATGGACTATTTGTAAGGTTATTTACAACAAAAAAGTTAAATTTAAGCGCTGGGAATATTTTTTTGTGCTTTATTTGTACACTCTTTGATCACTTATTACTATACCGTCATTTGCAAGACTACCAATATCTGCAAAAACAACTTCACCACGAATCTTACAAAGGTCTCTCAAGCTTGCAACTATGCCTTGCTGCAAAGCTTCTGAACTCTCTGAAGTTTCGCAATGCAACGACATTTGATCGCTTTCATTCACCCACTCAATGAGCAAACGCGCTTTTTGAATTTCTGGGTGGCGTTTAACGACTTGATCAACCTGCTCCGGATGAATAAACATACCACGCACTTTTGCCGTTTGGTCTGCTCGCCCCATCCAACCTTTAATACGTCGATTAGTACGCCCACACGGACTCTGCCCTTCCATAATCGCTGAAAGGTCGCCGGTGGCAAAACGTATCAAGGGATAATCAGGATTTAACGTGGTCACTACCACTTCGCCTACCTCCCCATCCGGTAGCACATCCCCGGTACCTGGACGAACAATTTCTACATAAACGCCTTCATCGACAATCAAACCAGAGTCATCTGCTGACTCATAAGCAATCAAACCTAAATCAGCCGTACCGTAGCACTGCATTGCTTTAATGCCACGTTCTAAAAGAAATGCTCTGGTTGATGGTGGAAATGCCTCACCTGATACCAACGCTTTGTTCAGACTGCTGATATCAACACCCAACTCTTCTGCCTTTTCCAAAATAATCTTTAAGAATGAAGGCGTTCCTATGTAGGCCGTTGCCTTAAGATCATGAATCGTTTGTACTTGTAGCTCAGTCTGGCCAACACCAGCGGGAATGACCGCACATCCCAAAGCATGTGCTCCACTCTCCGCCATCGATCCAGCAGGCGTTAAATGATATGAAAAACAGTTGTGCACAAGGTCTTCTTTTCTGAAACCCGCAGCGTACAACGTGCGAGCAAATCGCCAGTAGTCTGGGCGCATCGACTGAGGCTCATAAATTGGCCCAGGCGATGAAAATATATACTTCAGCTCACCATCAGGCACTGCGGTAAGCCCACCAAATGGACGCATCGCGGCTTGTCTGGTAATAAGTTCTGATTTTCTAGTAACCGGATAGCTACTTAAATCAGCAAGGCTGTTAAGGTCTGAAGCATCAAAAGACGCCAGACTTTCTGCATAAGCCGGTGCATTGGTTTTAGCGTGTTGCAACTGGTTTTTCAGTGCAAGCAGCTGCTCTTGCTCACGCGCATCCTCCGCACGAGTCTCTAGTGCGTCATAATATTCAGACATTATTTTTATTTCCTTATGCCAACCAGCGTTTACGACGACGGTAATGCTTCACATCACGGAAGCTCTTTTTGTCGCCTCCACTAAGACCCAGATAAAATTCTTTAACATCCTCATTATCAGCCAATGCAGATGCTTCACCATCCATTACTACACGGCCATTTTCCAGAATGTATCCATACGTTGCATAACGTAGTGCTACCGAGACATTTTGCTCGGCCAATAAAAACGTTACACCCTCTTTTTCGTTCAAGGATTTAACGATTTCAAAAATCTCCTCCACCAACTGCGGGGCTAGCCCCATAGAAGGCTCATCTAACAAAATCAGTTTAGGCTTAGCCATTAACGCTCGGCCCACCGCAACCATTTGCTGCTCTCCACCTGAGGTGTAGCCCGCCTGGCTCTTACGGCGCTCTTTCAAACGTGGGAAGTAGCTATACACTTTTTCTAAATCATCCGCGATGGCTTTGCGTCCATCTTTACGGGTATAAGCCCCCGTCAGCAAGTTTTCTTCAACCGTCAGATGCTCAAAGCAATGACGACCTTCCATGACCTGAACGACTCCGCGCTTTACGAGCTCTGTTGGCGAAAGATCTTGGATTTGCTCACCTTCAAAACTTATTGAGCCTTTGGTGACATCACCACGCTCTGTTTTGAGGATGTTAGAAATCGATTTGATCGTGGTTGTCTTGCCTGCTCCGTTAGCACCAAGCAACGCAACGATGCCGCCTTTGGGGACGTCAAGCGAGACCCCTTTGAGCACCAGGATTACGTGATCGTAGATCACTTCGATGTTCTTAATGCTTAGAATTGTGTTTTCTACAGACATAATTTTCCGTTTTCTTGGATCGCAGGTTAGGGGTATCGCATAAACGCTTCACCTCTCGTTTGATGGTTCCCATCAAACATACTCGGGAGGCGCTTATTCTGCTGCAACACTAAGCGGCTACATTTCACAAGGTGCGTACTTTAAAGACCAAGCCCGCAACCCTTTATAACTGACCGACGCTAGTGAGGGAAAGGCCAGAGTCTTAGTTTTTCTTTTGTCATGCGCCACATTTGAGCTATTCCGTGGGGCTCGACGATTAAGAAAAACATGATTAAACCACCGATGAAGACGAACTCAAGGTGTGCTGCTAAATCTGCAGGCCAGCCGAAGCCGCCTACCATGATATTTTTCATTAATACCGGTACGAGTATTAGGAACGCTGCTCCTAGGAACGAGCCTAAAATGCTTCCTAGTCCACCGATGATGATCATGAACAATACTAGGAATGATTTATCGATTCCGAATGCTTCGCCGGGCTCTGCTGAACCTAGGTATAGGCCAAACATTAATGCGCCTGACATACCTATATAGAACGAACTGACGGCAAATGCTGATAACTTTGCTTGTAACGGTGGCACACCGATAATTTCTGCTGCTATATCCATATCACGGATTGCCATCCATGAACGGCCGATTCTGCCGCGAGTTAGGTTTCGTGCGACGAATGCGAAGATTGTGACGAGTATCAAGCAGAATAAGTAGGTTGCCCATGACTCTGCTGATGGTCCGGTCACTGCGACACCGAAGACTTCGCGCTCTGGTGCAGTGATCATTCCTGATGCTGAGTAGTTGTAAAACCAAGGCACTTTGTTAAATAGCCAGATCAGGAAGAACTGTGACGCTAGGGTCGCTACTGCCAGATAGAATCCTTTGATTCTTAAGCTGGGCAAGCCAAACGCTATCCCTACTAGGGCGGTTATTAATCCCGCCAAGATGACTACGATGAACATGTTCATGCCTGGGAATGCGATCATTAGCTTGTAGCAGGCGTAGGCCCCTACCGCTAAGAAACCACCGGTTCCTAAACTTACCTGTCCGCAATAACCCGTTAATATATTTAAGCCTAACGCCGCCATTGACCAGACTAAAAATGGGATGATGACTGACTTTTCCCAGTAATCATTAATGATGAAGGGCACGACTAGGAAGGCAAAGGCCAATACGATGTAGACGCCGTAGCGGTCTAATTTGATTGGGAACGTTTGCTGATCCTTGGCGTAAGAGGTTTTAAAATCGCCAGATTCTCTATAAAACATCGTTTAAACCCTCTCTATT
>CALHTA010000142.1 GCA_938038645.1 uncultured Thiotrichaceae bacterium | reverse complement strand
CAACGAGGTTCAGGACTGAGTCAGCCCTCTCTAGACTGCCCGAATACCTATAAGGCTCAGCTGAAAAACTTGATGCTGCCGTTAACTGCAACTGAGGATTCACAACAGTTCTCTGAATTAATTAAGCAGTGCTATGAAGGTTTATCAGAAGATGCAAACACTGCTAGCTATCTCAAAGCTATTAGCACTAGAAAAAGCAGCGAGGATATTACAGATTTACACGAGCTATTATCCGTTAAGCAATGGATATTGATGGGCGTTTCTTACGGTACACGTTTGGCGTTAGACTTTGTCGGTGAATTTCCAGATAAGGTACATTCTCTTGTCTTAGATTCTGTTTATCCTCCAGAGTTTAATGGTTTCGAAACGGCATTAGAAAATGGTTTTAAAGGGATTGATAAGCTTATTAATGTTTGTGAAATGGATGATCTGTGCTATTCAAGTTTCCCGGAAATACGAAAGACCTTTAAGCAAAGCTTGAAACAGTTATTAAATAACCCAATTAAACTTGTAGTACCTAGGGAGAGGGCAGCCTCTGAGACTGTAACGATGGTACTGACAGCACATCGATTGATCCTACTGCTTGATTATGCGAGTTATGATTCAAGGCTTTTTGCAGATATTCCAGCAGCGATTAATGCTGTGGTGGAAAATGATGCTGCTAATAAATCGTTACTAAGTTTAGCAAGCAATTACCTTGAAATTGAACTTTATACCCAATTCAGTGAACCAGTTTATATGGCCACGGAATGCTCGGATAATGGAAGTTTCGGCTACTCATCATTGTTGGCAAGGCTGGAGCCTTACCGTCGAGAATATCCAATGCTAGACTGGTCTAAGCAGAGTGTTTATAACCCAGAGATTTGCCAAGGTTGGTTGGATGAAAAAATTACAAGCGGATCAAACCAACCCGAAAAGGCAGTTGTAACTGATAAACCCACATTAATTCTCAGTGGAGCACTGGATTCCATTACTCCTGCTGATTGGGGTAGGCAACTTTCTGACGCTTTGCCTGATAATTGGTATTTTGAATATCCAAGCGCAGGTCATTCAGTGTTAACTTCGGCTTTGTGTGCTAACGATGAGGTACAGATGTTTTTAAATCCAGATCTTAAGAGCACCGCTTTTTGTAGCCTCAGCAATCGCGAGTACCAACGAAAAAGAAACACAATTAAATGGAAAGGCTTAATTAACTAACAGCACGCACCTAAAAATTTAGTCGGTAAGCGAGATCAAGATAAGCTTTAAAAATTCGTTGACCATGCTGTGTAACGCCACGTGCGGTTAAGTGAGTTGCATCCGATTTTTCAAGACCATACATTGAAGTAAATGCTATGTTGTTATCTTCTCGGGAAAGCCTTTGCTGTGCTTGAACGACTTGAGGTCGCAGTTTGACGTGTGGGTGTTGTTCATCGACCCCCAAGATAACCGGTAATGACGGATTCCTCACAACAACATGTCTAATGTGGTGAAGCATACGTTTGAGGTTAGCATAGTAGTGATTGGCGAGTAGGTCATTAGAGGCGTCTGTTTCCCCTTGTATCCATGTGAATGACCTTATGTTTACTTGATTCCCCATTTGTTTAAGTAATTTGATAGAGAGTTGAAGTTCTCGAATCATTCTATCGTATAAGCCGTTTTGTCCTGGCGATTTCCAAACGGTCTCAATGCTGCTACTACCAAAGCTAAATTTAAAAATGGCGGGGTTGAATCCAAATTCTTTCACGGAGCGCGCAAAGGTTACTTCTGGGCCAAAGTGGCCTTTCAAAAAATGCCCTTCTTGTGGTCTCATGTTATCCCAAAACCGTTGAGATGATGAGTAGTCCACTGCTTCAAAATAAAAAGGAATTTGTGAATCAAACTGCCTAGGATCCGCAGGATAGGATTTTGCATCACTACGCCAGCCTTGCATGTTAGATTGTCCCGCCATGATGTGTAAATCAATGGTCGCAGCACTCAGAGGTATTGAGAGGGCTAATAAAAGCCCTCCTAAGAGGTAGAGAGAAATTGTCTTCATTTATAATTTTCAGCTTTGTTTTTGAGGTTGCTCCATATTAAATACAAAGCGCATTATTTTCTTGATACCACGTTTAACGTCTTCTAAGACTAAATAACTAACGGGCACTAATACTAGTGACAGCAATGTGGCGAATAAGATTCCATACCCTAAGCTAACAGCCATGGGAATCAGGAACTGTGCCTGAGTGCTCTTTTCAAACATGAGAGGCAATAAGCCTGCAAACGTTGTCAATGACGTCAATAATATTGGCCTGAAGCGAGCGCTACCCGCTTTGTTAACAGCGTCAATTAGTGGAATGCCTTCACGCCGTCGCTTATTTATATAGTCGACCAGCACTAAGGAATCGTTCACTACGACCCCAGTTAATGCCAGCATACCGAGTATGCTGCTAATGCTAAGCGTCATACCCATAATGCCATGGCCTAATAATGCCCCAATAATACTGAAGGGGATAACACCCATCACGATAAAGGGTTGCACATATGAGCGGAATGGAATCGCTAACAGGCCGTAAATTCCTAACAGAGCGAACATGAGTCCATAATTAAGGCTGCTGAAGGCTTCTGACTGTTCTTTAAGCTCTCCTTCAAATGTGTAATTTAGGTCAGGATAGTTTTCCAGAATCTCGGGTAGCCATTGGCCCATCTCTTCTTGGATACGCGGCATATCAACGACTTCTTTATCAGCATCTGCAGAAATGTCTAATACGCGCTGTCCATCAACACGACGAATCCTTGAAAAGCCTTGTTCAATGACGACGTCAGCAATTTGAAGTAGGGGGATTAAATCGCCACTACTCGTACGAATACGAATTTTTTCTAAAGCGGTGACCGAATAACGTTCCTCTTTTGGCAGTCTAACAATCACTTTAGCGTCTTCACTGCCCCGTTGAACCGTTTGGGCTTCAGAGCCAAAGATGCTGTTTCTAACCTGTTGACCTAAATCAGTGATATTGACACCCAAAAGCTCAGCTTCGGGCTTTATTTTCATACGAATTTCATCTTTACCCCCTTCAAAGCTGTCGGTGATATCAAAGAGCCCGTTGTAGTCTGCAAGGCGATCTTTGATCTCTACTGACGCTGCTGAAAGTCGATCAAAATCGTTTCCACTGATTTGAATAGCCAGAGGCTGTCCGCCACGTCCAAACTCTGCTCTGAAAGATAAGCTCTCTGCGCCAGGGATATCACCAATCATTCGCTGCCACTCACGAATCATTTGGCTACTACTTACCTCAAGTTTGCGAGATTCAGGAGGAATGGTTTCAAACTGTATGCGAGCAATATTAGACTGACCGCTTACTAGTTTTCGTCGGCTACCTCCTTTGGTGCCAACGGTTGTGAGGATGTGCTGAATGACACTTTCACCCGTCTCAGGCTCAATGTATTTTTCTTGAAGGATCAGCAACTGTTTCATCATATTATCAACATGCTTGCCAGTCACTTCTATTGGCGTTCCTTCAGGCATTGTCAGATCTGCACGTACATATTCACTTTGAATTCTTGGGAAGAAGGTAAACTTATAGCGCCCTGTTGTTACACTCAAGATAGAGATAGCGAGGGCTGCAATAAATAAAGTCAGCATGAAGTAGCGAAATCTTAAAGCAACCTTAAGGAATGGTGAGAACAGTCGCGCAATAAACCACTCTAAACTTCCCGCTATGCTTTGTTGAATTCTTGTTAAGATGCCAACTTTTTTGTTTGGATCAGGGATCGATACTGAACTCATGTGAGCGGGCAATATCAGTTTTGATTCAATTAAGGAGAAAAGTAGAACGGGGATGATAATCGCGGGAATAACTGCAAAAATCTGCCCGCGTAAACCACCAACCATGAGTAGTGGGACAAAAGCCGTCATGGTGGTGAGTACGCCAAAAGTAACAGGAACGGAAACCTCTTGGGTACCTTGGATAGCAGCTGTTGTAGGATCTGCGCCACGTTGTAAATGCGTGTAAATGTTCTCGCCAGTTACAATCGCATCATCAACCACAATCCCTAGCACCACGATAAACGCAAATAAGCTAATGAGATTATAGGTGACACCAATATAGGGCATTAATGTCATCGCGCCCATAAAGCTGATTGGTATACCTACACTGACCCATAACGCGACTTTTGGTCTTAGAAAAAGAGACAGTAAAATAAATATAAGTAAGCAGCCTTGCAGTGCGCTGTTTACTAAGGTTGAAAGCCTAGCTTTAATACTTTTTGAGTTGTCACGCCAATAAGTTAATGAAACGTTTTCTGGAAGTCTGTCGTTTTTATTTTCGATGTAATTAATAACTTTTTTGGAGAGCTCAATCGCATTTTGATCACCAACACGATAAACCTCTAGAGAGGCACCGCGCTTTCCATCAAAGGTTGTGTATTGAGGGCCTTCATCAAATGCATCAATAATCGTAGCAATATCGCCGAGGCGTATTTGTGTACCATCTGCATTGCTGCGGATATTGATATCTGCAAAGTCTGACACAGTGGTTGCCTTACCCAGCGTCCTTATGCGAATTTCCCCTGCATCTGTGTTTAATGTACCTGCTGGAATATCTCTAGATGAGCTACGAATTGCTTGCGATACCTCAGCAAGACTTAGCCCGTAACGCTGCAAAGTAATTTCTGGTATTTCAATGGCAATTTCATAAGGGCGTAATCCACTGATCGCCACTTGCGTAATGCCATCAATTTGTAACAGCTCATCTCGAACTTTTAACGTTTCGCGATTTAGTTCTGCTTCATTAATCTCGCCAAAAACAATGACATTTATATTTTCTCTAATTCTGACAGAGGTGGTAGCCGTGGGTGAGCTAACGTCGTCAGGGAAATCACTAATGCCATCAACTCGGCTTTTAATCTCATTCAACAACTGGTCTTTATCAGTGCCTTCAAGCAGGTCGATATTTACTGAGGC
>CALHTA010000141.1 GCA_938038645.1 uncultured Thiotrichaceae bacterium | reverse complement strand
GGAGTGCCTCCGGTCAACTATGTTGTCCTGATGTACTACAATATGAGTGAGGTTCGAGATATTGAGACGCGAAACTATGTGCTTGATCATGCGGTTGGCAAACAATATTTACAGAATTTCCAACAATACCCGCTGCCAATGGAGTTGGCCTTACCCCTATATCAACAGGTCAGGGTCATACGGCAACAACGTTTAGCTTTACTGTTACCGCATGGCGAATTGACAAAAGATAAGCTAAAAACTCTTAGCGAGGATAAGTTTGAAGTTATTCAGGCGCATTATTGGCAAGGTGAATACTTGTACAAGGGCGATGAGTTAGTTATCGACCAAGTCACGATCGAAGATTTACAAGCAGTCAGTCGAGACCTCGCTAAACATGTTAAACCTCAGGAAATCATCTTTTACAGCTACCAGGACGCAAAGCGATACCCTCATGAAGCATTGCAAAATTTATCTACTCTGTTTGACTAGCTGGTTATTATTGTCACCAACACACTTATCAGCAGGGGGTGGTGATTTTTACAGCCCTTTTTATATCGATAAAGGATTTAACATTCTACCACCCTCGTTGACCTCTCGACGCTCGTATAAACGAAGTGGATATAGTTCTGGTACTTATTATTCTGAGACTTCAGATGAAGCGTTGGCACGAGAGAAATTCAATGTTCAAGCTTGGAGTGAGTTCCTTAAACGTGACGCTAAAGAGAGTAAAGACATTGTCTACAGCGGCACGATCCCAAAGGACTTAGATGCAGAAACCAAAGCCTATCTAAACGCTGTACGCATGCAAGAGCCGCTAGTCACCCAGCCACAAAAAGAGCAGCCACCCTACAACTTGGCTATTGAAAAGTTAACAACGGCTTTAGCCGATACCAAAGCTGATTTTCTCCGTCAACGCTACATTTTCTTGATACTTCGTCTAGCGCATTACTCTAAGCAATATGACAAAGTTGAAGCGCTTTACGCTCAGTTTGAAACGGAACGACAGCACCCAAGCGCTGAAATAGGTTATTGGATTGACGCTTTACAGGCGGGAGCCTTGCAACGCATTGGCAAGCGGGCTGAAGCTGCTTATCGCTTTGCATCGATCTTTCGAGACAGCAAAACACGCCGACTGGAAGCTCAACTTAATTTTAAGATCAAGACAGATGAAGAATGGGAAGCGTTGCTGGCCCTGTGTCAAAATAATAACGAAAAGGCCCTGATGTATTTTATCCGCAGCCTAAAAACCAAAGCCAATTCTTTGCAAGAGCTTGAAACCATTTATGCGTTAGCGCCTGATTCACAGTGGGTGGATGAGGCTTTAATCCGTGAATTGGAATATGTGCAGTTTGCCAAAGATATGCGGGGAATACCCGGCAGTGCGCCTTGGCATCAGATCACATCGGTTAACCATGAACAGTTGATCGCTGATAGCAAAGGTGATCCAAAACTGCTGGAGCAGACCAAACAACGCCGTGTTACTTATTTAGCTGAGCTGAGTGAGCTTGCGGGTAAAATCCAAACAGATAAAAAACGTAAAGACTTATTTTTAAGTGATTATGCGGCGCTTTACCTCAAACTGTTGCAGAAACAAGTGGTTACTGTGCAAGAGGTGAATGATTTTCAAGCGACCTACGCAGACGACGCTCGACTTGCTGCCACTAAGCCATTGGAGTATTTCGTTTATCTGGAGTCCCTCAAAACGATTGATGAACCGACAGAACAACAGATTTCAGCTTATCTGAAACAACTGATGCCACTGTACCGGTCGGGTGAAGAGTATGGGGATGACCGCAGTGATTTTTCACTCAACATTATGAATTACACCTATATCAAACTTGAACCGCTTTACCTGCAACAAAAGGAAGACTGGCAACCTGCTAAAACATACGCAGCAAAAAATCGCGGCACGGTCACGCTAGATAATATGCTGGTGGTAGAGCTACTTGATTTTCAAAAACTGTTGAAAGAAAAGAGCAGTCGGCACAGTTTATTGCTCACGGATATGATGAAAAGTATGCGGGAAACTAATGAGCGGTATTCACTAGATGAAGCGATTGCCAGAAAATATCTAGCTGCCGATATGCCAGAAAAAGCCTTAGCAGCACTCGCTAAAACACCGAAGCAAGCACCCGCTCAACTGTCGCGCACCTATAACCCTTTCAACACCTCTCTTAGCGGCAACAATCGCAAACCTGGCTCACCAAAGACTCTCAGAAAAGTAATTGAAACCTTACAGACTTTGCAAAAGCAGGTAAAAGAGAACCCAAAGGATGCCCAGGCTTATTTTCTTCTGGGGACACTGCATTACAATATGAGCTGGTTTGGCAACTCACCAATGCTACTGCGTTATTACCGGCAGACGTCCAATTGGCTTGGTGGTCAAATCGACATGACCACAGCCAAGGATTATTACCAGCGTGCTCTAGAACACAGCAACAACCGTAACCTGACCGCAAAGACTTTATACGCATTGGCTAAGATTGAGCAGGTTGATTTTTTTACTAAAGATAATAAAAAAGGCAATCATTTTACCAATCACCCATTGTCTTACAGAGACGCTGTACTAAAGCAAAAGGCACAAGGATTTGGGAAATATTTGGGCAAGCTGAAGGCTTATGAAGACACCAATTACTTTAGCCAGGTAATCAGTCAGTGTGCAGATTATGGGTACTTTCATTCCCAATAGCGCTTTCCTATTTAGCCCATTTGTAGCACCTGCCATTGTTCGCGCAGACCTTTACTACGGGCTTTAAAATACTCATCAAGTAATTCACTCCTGCTGTCAATAGGCTGCCAGCAGTAAGTCAGTATACTCAAGCCATATTCAATTGGGTCTCAGCTGTTTAGTTAAAATCAGCCACGCTAATAATTCTAGCATGGCCAATCTTTTCAGCGTTTAGGCAAACTTTATACCATTGCTGGTCATTGGTAACTTTGTTATACGCTTACCAGTCGCTGCATAAATTGCATTAGCTAACGCAGGTCCAGCAGGTGGCAAACCTGGCTCACCGACACCACTTGGCTTTTTATCCGATGGCATAATATGCACATCGATCACTGGCATGTCGGCAATTCTTAATGGCTCGTATTGTGGGAAGTTACCCTGCTCTACAACACCCTCTTTCATGGTAATTTGATTGCGCATAACCGCACCCAATCCATAACCAATTGCCCCTTCCATTTGAGCACGAATCACATCGGGATTAACCGCCGTTCCACAGTCCACTGCACAGGTAATCTTATCGATGGAAACAGCGCCTTTATCATTCAAAGAAACTTCTGCAACTTCCGCGACATAGGTACCAAATGACTTATGTAAGGCAATGCCTCGACCTTTACCCTCTGGCAAATCCGTACCCCAGCCTGCTTTTTCAGCAGCCAGTTTCAGCACCCCAGCAACACGCCCCTGATCTTCATCAGATTCATCAAGATGCGCTAAACGGAATGCAACAGGATCTTTGCCAGCCGCTTCTGCCGCCATATCCATTAACACTTCCATGGTGTAACCAGACTGGCTGTGACCTACTGAACGCCACCACAGTACCGGCATTGGTGACTCATAATCGGTCAAACCAAGCGACATTGGCAATTGGTAAGGCGTATCCGAAATACCTTCAACCGATGAATGATCCACCCCATCCTTCACCACGAAGCTCTCCATCGGGCCACCTTTAAAGATGGATTGAGCAACCGAGCGTTGTGCCCAAGCAGCAACTTTACCGTCTTCGCCAATTCCGATATGAGCACGTTGAGCAAACATAGGGCGGTAAAAACCACCTGCCAAATCATCTTCACGCGTCCAGACAAGCTTGACCGCTTTCTTACCACCCAGTGCAAGGAAAGCCAGTGCCGCCTCCACATGATAATCAGACTGAGGGTTAGCACGACGACCAAACGAACCGCCTGCGTAATAAGTAACAATATCAATTTTTTCAGCTGGAACTTTGGTGATAGCAGCAATGGTAGGATGAGTAATCATCGGAAACTGACAACCATCATGCACCTTCAAACCGCCACCTTCAGTCGGCTCAATGACACAGACCATAGGTTCCATCGGCGCATGCGCTAGCAATGGGAAGAAGAAGTCTGCAGAGACTGATTTGGAAGCACCTTTTGCTGCGGCTTCAACCTTCGCAAAATCACCTTTCTTAGTCACATCGTAAGTCGGTTCTGCATCTAGCTTAGCGGCGTATTCTTTAAGCATTTCAGGCGTGCCACGGCTATCCGCTTTGCTGTCATCCCATACCGCTTTAATCGAGCGACGCGCTTTAATTGATGCCCATGTTGAGGTTGCATAAACCGCAACGCCCGCCATATTCGGCAGTGCTTTGGCATCTACAAAACCAGTGACTGACTTAGCATCGCTCACTTCAAAGCTCTTTAATACACCGCCAAATTTAGGAGAACGTAAAATTGTCACGTAAACCATATTGGGAACTTTGACGTCCATGGCAAATACTGCCTTACCCGTTGTCTTTGCTGCACTATCTTTACGCGGGAGCTTGTCTTTACCGATCAAAGTGAACTTGGATGCATCTTTTAGTACAGGCTCTTTAGCAGGCGTTAGTTTTGCAGCTGCATTAACAAACTCACCAAAGCCGGCAGTCTTGTCACCAGAGCTCAACACGCCATCTTTAACAGTAATCGCTGATGCTTCTACACCCCAGGCTTCAGCAGCCGCACGAACCAACATGTCACGAGCAGCGGCACCAGCTTGGCGGTACTGCATGAAGGAATTGGCCATTGCAGTAGAACCACCGGTTCCCTGACCACCAAACGCTAGATTGATATAGTTTTTGTGTGACGGTGCGAAAGCCACCTTAACTTCATCCCAAGCCAGATCCATCTCTTCAGCGACTAAAGTGGTCAAACCGGTAGTGGTTCCTTGACCCATTTCAAAATGCTTAACCACGACAGTTACTGTTCCGTCAGCATCTATTTTTACGAATGGATTAAAATCTGCAGAAGTATTGCTTAAAACGTCGCCAGCAGCCGTTTTACTTGCCGCTAACGCGCCGCTGGCGTTAAAACCAACCACCATCGTAACACCCAAAGCACCCACACTTTTGAGGAAGCCACGTCTATTCATTGAAGTAGTCATAATCAGGCCTCCAGAATTTCTGATGCGCGATGAATTGCCGCGCGGATTCGGTGATAAGTTGCACAACGACAGGCATTGCCATTCATGAATGCATCAATCTCATTATCGGTTGGTTTAGCGTTATCTGACAACAAACCAATGGCAGACATAATCTGGCCTGACTGGCAATAGCCGCACTGAACCACGTCTAGCTCTTGCCATGCCGCCTGTACCGCTTTAGCCTGTGGCGTTGTTGCTGACTCGATAGTAGTGACTTCGCTTTCACCTATGGCACTGACAGGTAATATGCAGGAACGCTGTGGTTTTCCGTTAAGATGAACAGTGCAAGCGCCACAGGATGCGACACCGCAACCAAACTTTGTGCCTGTCAATTCTAATTCGTCACGAATAACCCACAGTAAAGGGGTATCCCCGTCTGCTTCAACCTGGCGCGTTTCGCCATTGATTTTTAACTGTATTGACATATGCTTCCTCTGCGGTTGTCGTGAATATTAGGAATAATCAGTGTAATTTTAATCCTCTCGCCTTGCAACTTGCCACATTCAAGTTAATGTAAACATAATAGTTGTGATTCCTCATGCATCTTCATAACCCCATAGGCTTTACATGCTCAATCAAGATCAAGACATTCTCACCCGTGCCAACGACTGGTTAGCGGCAGGTTACAAAGTACAACTCTTCACAGTAGTTAATACTTGGGGCTCATCACCGAGGCCACCCGGGTCAATAATGGCATTGCGCGAAGATGGCCACGTCGTAGGCTCAGTATCGGGTGGCTGTATTGAAGATGACTTGATGTTGCGTGCTGGTAACGATGAATCGTTGTCACACCCTAAAGTCATTAGCTATGGCGTAGATGCTGATGAGGCTCGACGTTTTGGCTTACCTTGCGGTGGAACGATGCGACTGGTGCAGGAGCCGCTGAATGCAGACTCAGGGCTTGAAG
>CALHTA010000140.1 GCA_938038645.1 uncultured Thiotrichaceae bacterium | reverse complement strand
TCACGTGGTGGATCATCTTAATTGTTTACACCTGCTTAAGTTTTTACGTTAGTTATGTGTGGATTGACAATGTTCCTGAGAAGTTTCAAATTAAAGAAGCCTTTCTAATTGCCTCTGAAGCAGACCACCCAGAAAAGCTAGATAAGCGGTTTAAAGAACAGGTGAAACTACCGGATTGGGACTCTGCTGACACCCTAAAATCGACCAGCCTTTGGTACCTCATCCCACTGCAAGATCAATATAATGATTCTGCTAAAACATCCATTTATTTACCCAAAGTTTCTCAAAATGCAGAAGTTTATCTAAATGGTAATTGGCTAGGTGATGGCGGCAGCATGGTCGAGCCAATCACAAGAAACAGAAACAATACCTTACTCTTTAGCTTTGATAGCTCATTATTAAAAGCTCAAAATACACTCGCTATTCGTTTGGTGGGGCAGCACCCTACTAGGACGTACCTTGGGGAAGTGTATATAGGCCCCCAATCACTACTTCGCGAAAATGCAGATCTAAACAACTATATCCGTATTGATTTATCCACGACTATTACACTTTGCATGCTACTAACCAGCATCTTAGTCAGTGTGCTTTGGATACTGCGTCCATCTGACACCTACTATTTATACTATGGGATTTTTTCAGCCTTATGGGCATTTCACGACTCAAACCACTTTATTCGTAACATTCCTCTCCCGCTTAACCTCTGGGAAACTTTAATGCCACTGAGCTTTGGATTCGCCATGCTCGGTATTGCCCTGTTTCTGCACCGCACGGTAGGAACCTATAATAAGAAGATTGAACGCTTTTTAATAAGCGTTGTAGTGTTGCTTGCACTCCCATTTCTATACCAAGATTTAGACTGGGTTCTCTTTTATGCTTACCATGTTTGGAGCCCGTGCATCGCCTTAATTGGTGTTTATCTCTTACATTACCTATATGAAGCCTTTCGTATATCAGGCGAAGATCGTCTGATTTTGCTGATGATAAGCGGCTGCTCTCTGATGATTTTCGGCTTTAATGATTTGCTCCTAGCGATTGATATTATTCCAAAGCACTCGCCTTATTTGATGCACTTTGCGGTTTTATTTACAGTCATTACGATTATCGTCACACTCATTAATCGCTTTGTACAAAGCATTAACGTGGTGGAGCATTATAACCAGGAACTCCAACACGAGATTCGTCGTAAAACGGATGATATGGAGCATAGCTACCAACAAGTTCAACGGTTAATGCGCAAGTACACTGTGGCAGAAGAACGCCAGCGAATTATGCGAGATATTCACGATGGAATCGGGGGGCAGTTGGTGGCCACTCTAGTCAGCATGGATGCTGGCCCGGTTAATCAGGATCAGCTTAAATCCAATCTAAAAGCGGCTCTTCAAGACTTGAGAATGGTTATTGACTCTTTAGATGATGAAGCCGAAGATCTTCCAACTCTACTGGGCATGTTAAGAATGAGGCTGTCTGAACAGTTTTCCAATGCTAACTTGAAGCTTCATTGGCGAGTTGATGACTTACCAAGAATGGACAACTTTGGACCAGCCAATGTACTGAATACCATGCGTATTATTCAAGAAGCGATTACCAATGCAATTAAGCATAGCGGTGCCAGTAACTTGACGATAACAACCAGTGAATTTACAGGTCCTGACCAGCAGCATTATGCGCGCATTGAAGTGTCGGACGATGGCGCCGGAATAGGTTCAGGTGATGCCCGAGAAGGCAGAGGCCTATTAAACATGAAAAAACGTGCCGACCTTATTGGTGGGAAGCTTACATTTTCTAGCGAAGCAGGCACTACGGTTAGATTGGAACTCCCAATCGGCAAACAACTAGGCACACCTTAGCGTACCTAGTTGAATTCAACTAACCTTACTTAGCTTTATAGCCTTTCTGGAACTCGATAACAAAGGCGCTTAAAGCCGCCAACTCTTTTGAATCCCAAGCAAGTGGCTTAGCTTGCATCGGTGACATCATACAAAACTGTACGATTTGCTCAGCATCAACTGATAAATCAACACCAATCTGCGCTTTAACCATGGATATTTTGTGTGGGTAAGGCAGCTCAAAGCTTTTACTCAATGTGTTGTATCCAGCATGACAAGTTGCACAAGACAATGCACCACTCGCGCTTAGTGACTTATCTTCCCAAAGCTTAGCGCCATAAGCTAACAACTCATTCTTGTCGCCTTCATAAGCCTTTGTACCAGCAGGACGTGTGATATCTGCCGCTTTAATTTTCGCAGCACACGGATTAGCACCACATGGATTGCACGGGTTCTTTGCACCACACGGGTTGCATGGATTCTTCGCAGCGCAAGGGTTGCAAGGATTCTTCGCTGCACATGGGTTGCATGGGTTCTTTGCAGCACACGGGTTGCAAGGATTCTTTGCAGCACACGGGTTACATGGATTCTTTGCAGCACATGGGTTGCATGGGTTCTTTGCAGCGCACGGGTTGCAAGGATTCTTCGCTGCACATGGGTTACAAGGATTCTTTGCAGCGCACGGGTTGCAAGGGTTCTTCGCTGCACATGGGTTACATGGATTCTTTGCTGCACACGGGTTACATGGATTCTTTGCTGCACACGGGTTACATGGATTCTTTGCTGCACACGGGTTGCAAGGATTCTTTGCAGCACATGGGTTCTTAGCTGCACACGGATTCTTTGCAGCGCATGGGTTAACACAACAAGGATTTTTAGCGGCGCATGGCTTAGCACAACAAGGGTTTGTTGCTTTTGCTAATATAATTGGCTTAGCCAACGTTTCAGCCAAAACAGGAACTGAAACAGCCCCAGCCATGCCAAATACAGCAATCAGTGCTGCCGAAACAGGTTTAACATTAAATTTTTTGTTAGTCATAATTTCTCCTATGCCTTATTTAAGGGCTTGTTTTATGTCATTGATCTTCTGATCAACATTAATTTTTTTATGGCTCGTTATTTCAAGTTTCCGGTCTTCAAAAACATCTTTTGAAGGATGAGCAACTCGCCATTCTTTTACTTTCAAGTCACGTAACTTAATCAACTCAATCATTTCCAATGAATAAAGACTAAACATTGCTGTAATCCAATGGTTCACAGCTAGGTTAGGGTGCGCATGTTCAATGCTAAAATAATCCAGCATTTCGATAACTGACTCAGCCTCGTACCAAGTTTCGCCAGTCACCCAGCGATTAGTTGTGAATAAACCAATGGGATAACCCTCCTGATTCATCGAAATACAAATAAGATGGGATAATGCATCGGCGCCTGAAGGCCAAGGCTCTTTTCCAGTATTCGTTATCGGTTTGGCCATGGCAGGCATACCACCGGCTCTCAGGAAAGTATGAAAGTGGCCGTATTCACCCGACAAGCCTCTATGCGTATGGAAATAATATTGCGATTTAGAATCAGCGTCGTACACATCATCCGCTGGATAATGAGAAAACTCATAAAAATCCCCTTGCCCCTTCAAGCACTCACCCACCAGATTCAACCCCGCTTTTTCTAGAGCGCGACAAGATGCCTTTACCTGTTGTGCTGCCTCCAACATCGTACGGAGTTTTTTAGCTGAAAGATTGCTTAAATCGATATCTGTCATAGTGTGGTTCTTTATGAAATCCTGAGCTCTATACGCTAGCCTATTAGGGATAGATGCAAATAACCTTTTTGTTTATAAATGAATCTAAATAAAATGCTTAAACGTATTAGGAGATATGTCGGGATTAGGCTTACCCCTAGTCACTGATAGCTCAAATATTCTTATAATTTTATGTAGGTAAAGTAACATGACATCAATCAGAAATATAACACGTTGGCCTTTATTATTGCTACTAAGTTTCTTTATCCAAAACTCAGCGTTTGCAATAGACCCTATCCATGAAAATTTATTTGGTAGTGCAATTGATGGATATGATCCTGTTGCATATTTTAAAGAAGCTAAACCGGTAAAAGGTGATAACGATTTCGTTCATGAGTGGAACGACTCAAAATGGTATTTCAGTTCTGCAGAGAACAAAGCTGACTTTATTGCCGATCCTGAGAAATATGCCCCTCAATATGGTGGTTACTGTGCATGGGCTGTTAGCCAAGGCTATAGCGCACCTACTGACCCAGAGGCGTGGCATGTAGAAGATGGGAAGCTATATTTAAACTATAGCCAAGATGTTCAAAATACTTGGTTGAAAGATGTGCCAGGGCATATTAAATCTGCCGATAAACACTGGCCTGAGATCTTAGCGAAATAAAGCTAAATATAAATTCAAACAAAAAGGGTCGCATTTAAGCGACCCTTTTTACATGTTCCAACTCCGTACCACTATCAATAAATCACCTTAAAGATTCTGGTATCTCACAAACTGGTATTGGGTTCATTTTGTGCTGATTAGCGCGATTAAGTCGAGTATAGATGGCAATCACCTCTTTTTCCCTTCCACTCAATCGTTTATCTGCTTCAGGGCTTGACTGGTACTGCATCGCCCATTCTAACTCAGGGTAAGTTGCACCAATCTGATCTTCATCAGAACGATCATCACCCCATAAGCCATCTGTCGGCTTGGCAATCTGAATCGCTTCTATCACACCAACTGTTTTGGCCAAACTAAACACTTCAGTTTTCATTAAATCGGCGATGGGACTAATATCAACACCACCATCACCATACTTAGTATAAAAGCCCACACCGAAATCTTCGACCTTATTTCCTGTTCCAGCAACGATATAATTATTTAAACCCGCGAAATAATAGAGGGTGGTCATCCTAAGTCTTGCACGTGCATTAGCTAGCGATAAGAAGCGCTCATCTTCACTATCAACCCTGGGCAAACTTTCAACGAACTGATCAAAAACGGGGGTTAAGTCAATCTCAACTGAAGAAACGTTGTCATATTCAGACTCAAGTTTTTCGATATGCTCACGAGCCCGAGTAACTTGTGACTTTGCTTGATGAATCGGCATCTCCAAACATAGCGTTGGTAAACCGGTTTTTGCTGCTAATGTTGACGTTAATGCAGAATCGATACCACCGGAGACTCCAACTACAAAACCTTTAGTAGAAGACTTTGCAACATAGTTAGCCATCCAACTAACAATGTGTTCAATCACCGCCTTATTATTCATGGGTACATGCCTAAATTTTAGTAGAAAGCCTATGGTAAGCAAAAAAAATCAATAAATCACCTGAACAAAAAACCTTTTATCCGGCTATTTTGCGCTATTAATTATATATCTAACGCTTAATTTTTTAATGAGCGCAAAATTCAGCATAAGTTTATGGAATAAACGGGGGCTTAGACATGGAATGCAAGCAGCTATCAAAAGAAGGGATCAAGAGGATTTCTAGTTGGTTCAGAAAAACAGGGACAAGTAATAGCGTTAGTGAAAAAACACACAAGGTTTACACTGGGGTATCAATTTATCAAGACAATACTAAGTTATTAGCTGCTGAAGGAAGTGGCACAATTTGTTTAAAACTGGAAACCTTTAAAGCATTCAATCTTGACTTAATTGCTACTAATGCATTACTACGCCTCTCTGTGGCTCACAGCAGCGTAAAACTATATTGCATATATCGAGGTCGCTTCATACTGTTAAAAGAAGAACGTTCCGATGAAGTCGGCTTAGCCAAAAGTGCAAACTGTCTATACTGGGCAAGCTTTGATGCAAAATCACGAACTATTATCTTTGGTAAGCATGAGCCAAGCTTTGAAAACATCAGATTTCTATTTACTTTACCTGAATCCAACAAGTCTCCTGAGCAGTATTGGATGAATAAAATTAGTCACTACAGAATCGATACACCTGCTGTAATTTACTCGACAAAGTACACCGTCAATAAAGAACTATCTCATAGCAAAAGTATAAATCTCCTATAAGTAACAACGACTCAAACCGTATAGCCATCGGGGTTAGCGCTTTTGGGCGGAAAGCTATTTACCAACCGGACTAAAGGAGTAAGATAAGCAATAGATAAATCTTAATAAATAGCCGACAGGTAAAAAAGATGGGCTTGAACAACTCTAACCAAATTGCTGCGCAACTGGTAGAAAAAACGAATGAAAGTCACCAACAACTTGCTACCAATATGCAGTGGTTGCAAACAGAGATGAGCCCCTATTTTCTGAGGCTAAATCAAGATGAAACGAATGCGCTCTCGCTGTTAGCGCTGAATCTTCAAAATATGGAAGCATCAGATAGGCTAACGCTAGTTGATCGAAAAGAGCGACTGATGCTTGCTCAAATTGATAAAAAAGGCTCCCTGTACCATACCCTGCATGATTTACCAGAACGTAATATTTCGTATTTGGAAATAACAACCTCCTTTTCAAAGCTCCCTGCAAGCGACAAGCACCTTGAAGTCATGCGCTGTGACTTCAACCTTAATGATGAAAACGAGAAAGGACATGCACCTGTAGGGGAAATCCCTTCCTCATTGAGCGCAGAGATCATTGCTGAAATGAAGGCTTTAGATAATGGCTTTGATCTTTCTCTTGTCCCAGACTTACTTGAAACACTCTGGAAAAGTAATGACAATTATGTCCGCCTTTCGCCTGCAGATCGTATTGCCCGATTACTGCACCTCTTTTCTGAAACAGAAAGCAATGGTGGCATTTCACTTCGCCGTGAAACTAGTGCACATGGAGAATATCGGATTTCATTTGGGGTAACCAACCCGCCTCACTCAGGTTTTTTATCCCAACTTTTAGAAGTTTTTCAACGTTTGAATATCAGTGTTAAACGTTCCTACGCTTTAACGATTAGTAACGGCTTATCTCCATGCTTGCTGTCAACATTTTATGTAGTTCCACGTGATAAACAGCCGCTAAATGCGGGCAGTCCTCTTTATGCCGCTTTGAAGCGTGAGCTATACAACACACAAATTTTATCCACTGGGTCCTCAAGCTATAGTCAGCTAGTCGAAACAGGCATGATGACTGGAAACAACGCGACTTTAGTGAATACCTTTATTGGATTTTGTCATACGAACTTAGCTCACAGTGACCCTGATATTTATGATCTTGAAAGCATCATGCCTGCATTTCATAATAACCCGGAAATCTGCACACAGCTCCTAAAGCTTTTTTATACACGCTTTGACCCTGAGTTAGACTCTGAAGACAGAGAAGCAGACTATGAAAAGGAACTTAACACCACGCTAGAACTCGTTGAGTCCTTCAACTCAGGACGGCGGGTGTTGGACAGCTTTCGCCGCGTTATTTTCAGTTGTGCAGTTTCGTTTATTCGTTTCTGCTTAAAAACAAATTTCTTTGTTCCCGAGAAGCACGCTCTCGCTTTCCGGCTAGATCCTAAGTACCTTGAAACCTTAAAAGCACACTTCATTGAAGATTTACCAACTGAACGGCCATTCCGAATTACCTATTTCTCAGGTCGACGTGGGTCGGGCTATCACATTGGTTTTTCAGATATCGCTAGAGGAGGCTGGAGAACTTTGATTACGCAAAGTCGTGATGATTATACGACAAGTGCCAGCACCATCTTTAAGGAAAATTATGTTCTAGCGCATACACAGCACCTTAAGAATAAGGATATTTATGAAGGTGGATCAAAAATGGTCGCCATTCTAAATATTGACTCACGATCCACAGCAGAACAGAAGCAACAATATCTATACAAACTACAGTATGGCTTCATTAATGCGTTCCTTGATCTGTTTATTACAGAAGATGGCATAGCTAAGGATCCACGAGTTGTTGATTATTACCGCCAAGACGAACCGATAGAGCTTGGACCAGACGAGAACATGCACAATGTAATGATCGAGGAGATAGCCAAAACAGCGGCAGCTCGAGGTTACGTTCTTGGCTCAGGCGTAATGTCTAGCAAAGAGGTTGGAATTAATCATAAAGATTATGGCGTAACCTCCTTTGGTGTCATCAGGTTCGCAGAAGTAACAATGCAAGAAATTGGCATTGATATGCACACCGATGCGTTCAGTGTTAAATTCACAGGTGGTCCAAATGGCGATGTAGCTGGCAATGCCATGCGACTACTCTATGAGCGCTGCCCCAAAGTACAAATAAAATTAATTATTGATGGCACTGGCGCACTATTCGATCCTTTGGGATTGGATAAATCAGCCATGAGCCAAGTAGTTTTAAAGTCTGACCTTGATGGGTTTGACCCTTCAGCACTACATGAAGGTGGATTTATTATCTATCGACAAAAAACGCGTAAAGAAGGAATGAGTGTTTTATATCAGAAGCTCACCATGAAAAATGCTGCCCTTGTTGAAGAATGGATTTCAACGGATGCATTTTATAAGCTATTTAATAGTTTAGCCTTCACTGTTGAAGCTGACCTATTTATCCCAGCAGGCGGCCGGCCGGAGACTATTGATAGCAGTACCGTTGATCGTTTCTTAACAAAAGACGGCACGCCATCTTCCAAAGTTATTATTGAAGGGGCTAATTCATTTATTACCCCTGATGCACGGGCGACTCTTCAACAAAACGGCGTGATTATTATGCGTGATGCATCTGCTAATAAATGTGGCGTTATCTCTTCATCTTACGAAATCATTGCAAACCTTATGTTTAGCGATGAAGAGTTCCTAGCCTGCAAAGAAGAATATGTTGCGGATGTCATGGACATTCTAAATCGTATGGCGGAGCAAGAAGCTAGGGCAATTCTACAACGCTACAAGGCACTTGATGGAGCGATTACCTATACCGACTTATCAACCCAAATAAGCC
>CALHTA010000139.1 GCA_938038645.1 uncultured Thiotrichaceae bacterium | reverse complement strand
CTCCCGTCACTTCTCCGCGCTCTGCTGCTAAAGCTGTGCCGCTACCTAAGAATAACGAACTTGCTGTAATAAATAGGAAAGAGAAAGCAAGAATTGAAATCAGCCTCTGTGCATAAAAAGCCATGATAAACCTCCAGTTTTCTCTGATATTAAGAACAGATTAGCAGTAATCTAAAATAATGGGAATTTACCAGAAGGTATAGGAATGGCTGAGAACGTTGTAAACAGCAGGGCTGTTTCTTCACGTTTATTTCACACCTCACCTGCGATGCTTCTAATAAGTGAAAAATTTTGTTCACATTTATTAGGCATCGCGAATATGAAAAAACTACTCTTTAAAATTAAAACAACGTTGTTTCTAAGTCTCTTATCTGTATTTTCTATTGGAGCAGCTATGGCGGCTATCGAAGAACCAACCTACCGCGTTATTGAGAAATCAGGCGCATTCGAGTTACGGGCTTACGAACCTAAAATTATTGCTGAAGTGCTAGTTTCTGGCAATATGAAGCAGGCTTCTAATGCAGGTTTCAAACAGATTGCGGGTTACATTTTTGGCGGCAATACCTCTCAAAAAGGCGGTGCTGAAAAGATCAGTATGACAACGCCTGTAACAATGGAAGCGGGTAGTTCAGAGAAAATTAGCATGACCGCTCCAGTCACCATGGAGCAAAGTGATAATCAATGGCGTGTGCATTTTGTTATGCCAAGCAAATACACGATGGCAACCCTACCCAAGCCAAACAACTCTGCAGTTACGCTTAGACAAATACCAAAACGCAATTATGCTGTTATACGCTTTTCTGGTTTTGCAGGGGCAAATAAGGTCGCTAATATGACGGCTAGTTTGGAAGATTGGATGAAAACTAAAAATATTAAGCCTAAAGGTAAAGCGGAACTGTCTCGTTATGACCCGCCATGGACACTGCCGTTTTTTCGTCGTAATGAAGTGATGATTGCTTACTAATTTTCATCGGTTCTTATGCAGTAAAGGACAGCTAGGTTATGTGGCTGCCTGATAACTGTCTACCTTTTGTTGACCTTTGATTACTGCTGTGTTCAATTCTTAACTGTAATCAGGAGTGAATGACATGGAAATAATCATTAGGAAAACAGAGCCATCAGATGCAGCCGCACTACAAGAATTGTACGCCTGTGAGAAAGCTTACAGCGGCACATTGCAACTGCCGCATCCCGCACTCTCAATGTGGGAAACCCGGCTGTCTAACACCCCTGATAATGTTTATGGTTACGTCGCAATTGCCGATGAAGAGGTCATTGGCAATCTAGGATTTATGGTGTGCGTCAATCAAAGGCGTCGTCACGTGGCTTCACTGGGTATTAGTGTTAAAGATAACTATGCAGGTCAAGGTGTTGGTAGTGCGCTGTTAGCCACTTCGATCGACTTGGCAGATAACTGGCTCAACTTAATCCGTATTGAGTTGACTGTATTTGTTGATAATCAACCCGCCATCAGTCTGTATAAGAAGTTTGGTTTTGTCATAGAAGGCGAGTCACCAGCCTATGCGTTTCGAAATGGTGAATATGTTTCTGCTTATCACATGGCTAGAGTGAAGGGCTGATATTGCTTATTTATCAAACATCTGCACTGTATTGATGCAGAAAGGAGAGGTTGCGCCCTGATTTAGGGAGAAGTATTTATTTTGGCCGCTTAATGCAGATTCATTGCATTAATAATGTCGGCACGATAATTGCTTTCTAATTTATTAAAACCCTAAATTACTGAAATCTACGTTTTAAGGATAAAACATGATTAACAGAACCCAGCGTGACTCCGTACCCCCATTTCGTCATCCTAATTCCAATACAGATAGTTTTTCAGGTGGTGGAGCTGACTTAAATATTAAGTCATTGCTTCGCGGCGTTTGGACTAGATCCTTAATTGGACTGATCTTAATTGCCATTCTATCTACCACGACATTTTTCATTATCAGCAGTTTGTTAAAGCTAAATGAAAAAAGCGGAACCATTGTTAATATCAGTGGCCGACAGAGAATGCTTTCTCAACGCGGTGCTTTCTTTGCATTACAAGTCTCCACAAATACCAATAAACAAGAACGTGAAATCGCTATAACCAAGCTAGCGGCGGTTGCAGATCTCATGGAAAAGTCACACCTAGGATTAACGGAGGGAAGTGATGAGCTAGGTTTGCCGAATGCAATGTCCGATGCAATTAATGCGTTGTACTACAACGCGCCTCATGAGTTAGATAAACAGGTTCAAGAATATATAAAAGCGATAAGAGCTTTGTTAGCTGAGGTTGGTTCGAATACTGTGAGCACTGAAAGCGAACAGCTTAAATACATAATGGACGTTGCACCAAACCGCTTGCTAACAACGTTAAATCTTGCGGTTCAGCAATATGAAGATGAGGCGAATACTGAGCTTCAAAATACGCTTAAATATGAAAGAATTGTTTATATTGTAACCTTGCTGACTTTACTGATGGAGGCTTTATTCATCTACAGGCCTTTAGTGAACCGCGTAAAAAATACGACTCGTGCCTTCTTAAGGCAATTACAATTTAGCGATAGTGTCGTCGATACCTCGCAGGCTTTAATCATTGGTCTCAACAAAACTGGGCAGGTTAAGTTATTTAATAAGCATAGCGAAGTGCTAACTGGTTGGCAGTCTAGTCAGATCATTAATGAAGATTTCATGGCAGCCTTCATTCCACATCATGAAAGAGATGAACTCACTTCGGTTTACCAAGGGATTTTCTCTGGCGAAAAGGCGACAAAGCTAGAAACTACTTTAACCACGAAAGCCGGACAGGATCTGACCATTGAATGGTCGAATACACTTTTGGTTGATCCTGAAACTAAAGCCCCAAGTTTATTGCTAGCAACAGGACTCGATGTGACACAGCGTAAAATACATAACGAAGCGTTGCAGCAAGCATTAACGGAATCCGCTCAGTTGGGTTCACGACTTCAAGAAGAGGTTGCACATGCTGCTATTTTACAAAAAGCACTGTTACCCGAACCTGATTTCAAATTGCCTGGCATTCAAGGCTTAGCAAAACTAACGACATCTACAGAAGTTGGTGGTGACTATTACGATTATTATCAGGTGGATGGTTGCCATTCTGTGTTTCTAGTGGGAGATGTCAGCGGGCATGGGGTTGCCTCAGGAACGTTAGTGAGTGCCGCTAAAATGGCAGTTCATCAATTAGAGAATTTGAAGGAAGT
>CALHTA010000138.1 GCA_938038645.1 uncultured Thiotrichaceae bacterium | reverse complement strand
CGTATTCCGTTGAATTACGGCTTCACTTACACTCAAAAGTTCGAGAAAGTTTACGTGGATCTTGCTGAAAAGTTTGAATTGCCGCTGTTGCCCTTTTTGCTGGAGACCGTTGCATTGGATTATGACTTAATGCAACCGGATGGTTTGCACCCAACTGCAGATGCACAACCAAAAGTGTTAGAGCATGTCATGACCATGCTTAAGTCGGTCCTAGATGAGATTCTGGTCGTTGAAGATTCAAGTAAGGATGAAAAAGAAACAGGACTTGTTGGACATTCTGAAACGCCTGCAGCAGCTACAAATTAGCCTTTGACAGGGAGTGATAGTTGCTCTTTGAGAAGACTCACTAGCTCATCGGCGAGTTCTGTTAAAGATTTATCAATCCCTAGCGATTTACATTGGATAACTTCAAGGTTTTCGTAACCGCATGGATTGATGCGTGTGAAGGGAGATAAGTCCATATCTACATTTAAGCTAAGCCCATGGGTAGTAAAGCCACGGGAAACACGGAGGCCTAATGCAGCAATCTTTTTCCCTTCAATATAAACCCCAGGCGCTTTCGGGTTGCTTGAGGCTATTACGTTATAGTTAGCTAATAACTTAATAATTGAATCTTCAATAATTGAAACCAGCTTTCGAACGCCGAGCTTACGCCTATGGAGATTAAGGAGTAGATAGATAACCAGCTGTCCTGGACCGTGATATGTCACTTGGCCGCCGCGGTCAATTTTTACGATGGGCGTGTCACCTGCGTCAAGAATATGCTCTGATTTGCCGTTGGTGCCGAGTGTAAAGACAGGCTTGTGCTCAAGTATCCAAACCTCATCTATCATTTCTGGAGTGCGGCTTTTTGTAAATTCTTTCATGGCCTGCCAGGTTTCAGTGTAATCAGACAGGCCAAGCTTCTTAATTTTTATTTTATTACTTACATCGACCACAAAACATGTTCACTGTCGGTAAGGTTTTGATAGATGGCGTCTAGATCAGGTTTGTTTTCAACATGGACATAAAAGGTAACACTGACAAATGTGCCTTTTTTGCTCTCACGCTCAACAATCTTATCTTTAGTGAAAGACTCATCGTGTTGTTTAACAATCGATACGACCGTGTCACGGAATTCAGGGGTGGCCTTTCCCATTGCCTTGATCATAAAGTCGCAAGGGAATTCTACTAGTGTTTCTTGCTCTTGTGGTGTGCTCACTCAACAAATACCTTTTTGACGGTATCTGAAATGTTGGTCCAAGTACCGCCCGCATCAACACTGTCCATTGCAACTAATGGCTTTTGTAGCACTATTCTGTCTAGGTCTCTAATTATGGCTGTACCGATTACATCACCCCGTTTAACCGGTGCATCGATGGATTTATGAATCTCCATTAGACCTTTAAGTTGAGAGTAGTGGCCTTTAGGAATAGTGACGTAAAAGTCTTCCAAAATGCCGGTCGGTACTTTAGATTGTGTGCCCTTCCAGACACGAGCTTCCGTTAAAACAGAGTTCGCGTCGTAGAGTTTATGCGTCTCAAAGAAGCGGAAGCCATATTCTAGTAACTGCTGGCTATAGTTAGTTCGTGTCTTGTCAGAGTCTGCGCCAAGCACGATAGAAATTAAGCGCATTGATCCACGTTGGGCTGATGCTAGTAAGCAATACCCAGCGCTTTCAGTGTGTCCTGTTTTAACGCCATCAACCGTTTTGTCATGCCATAGTAGTTTGTTACGGTTATATTGTTTGATGCCGTTGTAGCTGTACTCTTTCTCTTTGTACATTTCATAGTGTTCTGGATACTCTGAAATGACAGTGCGTGTTAATATTGCAATATCACGCGCACTCATGTAATGCCTAGGGTTTGGCCAGCCGGTAACATTTACAAAGTTAGTATTGGTCATACCCAAGCGAGCAGCTTCATCATTCATTTTTCGAACAAAGTTTTCTTCGCTGCCAGCGATGTGTTCAGCTAGTGCAATTGCAGAGTCGTTACCGGATTGAATAATCAGTCCGCTAATCATTCTTCCTAGAGGCACTTTTTTGCCTGCCTCTAAAAACATTCGCGAGCCTTCCATTTTCCAAGCTTTCTGGCTGACGATCACTCGATCATCAACGCTGATGTTGCCCTTTTCAAGCTCCTGATAAAGAATATAGGCGGTCATTAATTTTGTGATACTAGCAGGTTCAATCCGCTTGTCTGGATCTTTGGCTGCAAGCTCTGTGCCGCTTAAGAAATCAATAAGGAGATATTGAGTCGCTTCTAATTTAGGCGGCTCAGGAACGTTGCCGCTTTCGGCATGGCTGGTATTTATAAGGCTAAATATCAGGAAAAAGAGGGCAGGGATAATTCGAACAAACATACTTGTATAAAGCCTCGACAAAACTCGTTAAGGTAGCTCCTGCTAACTATCGAACTACAGCGGGGTCATTATAAACCGTGTGGCTCGACCTTACAGCCTCTTTTACATTAATTCCAGAAAATTTACAGTTCGATTGCAACAGCGTATCCATTAGGAATCATCCCAATGAATACGCGACATTAATTCAATTTACTTCTGACTGCCCTAAGTTAAAGGAATTAAACTTTAACTCTCTACAACTTTGAACTGAGTGAGGCCATCGCTCATCAGGCTGTCTTTAACTTTGTCAATTTGAGCTTGTCTTTTAAATGGGCCGAGCCTCACCATATGTAAGCTTTTACCCGTTCTAGTTTGACGAGATTCCATTGTCGCATTAGGAAGGCCAATAGACGACAGACGGATAAAGGTATCCATTGCCTTCTCTGAATCGGGGTACGTTCCAACAACAACGTAATAATTTTTGTTGCTCGATGCGGTGCTTGTCGCTGATCGCCTTGGCTGTTGATAGGTCGATGCACTCGAAGTGCCTGCAGGTAACGCAAGCGCGGGCGGAACTACTAAACTTGATTGCTCGCTAGCCTTGTAGGACTCTTCCTCCTGACTACCAAACTTTGTGACACTTTTAACAGATTGACTGATTTGACTACAGCTCGCAAGGAAGCTTGCGCAAGCCAATAGGGCTAAGGTGGTTTTTATTTTCATTTTTTATCCCCTGAAACAGGTTTTATTATTTTTATGTGTGTGGTGCCAAGCCAAAGTCACCATTTACTAGTATAACATAATTCAATCAGATGTATCGAGTCGGGCTCATGGCTTAAAGCATTAGCCTAAGCATTGCCATACCCAATTTTGCGCTTCTTTAAGCCCATTAATAAGCCAAAAGCTGCCATTAGAGTGACCATTGAAGTCCCGCCGTAACTGATAAGTGGTAGAGGTACGCCGACGACTGGAAGTATTCCACTGACCATTCCGGTGTTAACTAACAGATAAACAAAGAAAGTGAGGCTCAAGCTCCCACCCAGCAAGCGCGAAAAAGTATCTATGCCACACGTGGCTAGATAGAGGCCTCGCCAAATAATGAAGATATAGATGCTTAGTAGAATAAGGTTGCCAAGTAAGCCAAACTCTTCACCAAAAATGGCAAAAATAAAGTCAGTGTGACGTTCGGGCAAAAAATCTAGACGGGATTGATCTCCATTTAACCAGCCTTTTCCATAAACCCCGCCAGAGCCAATCGCAATTGTCGATTGAATGATCTGATAACCACTCCCTAGCTTGTCGCTACCTGGGTCTAATAACGTCAGGACTCTTTGGCGTTGGTATGCTTCCATGCCAAAGTAAAATAATAAAGGAGCCGCCGCAGCCAGAGAAATAAACATGGCGATTAGCCACTTCCATGCAATACCTGCAAAGTAGATGACAAAAAAGCCAGCACTTCCAACTAACAACGCGGTACCTAAGTCTGGTTGCCTTGCAATCAGCAGCATGGGAATTAATACCAAAACTGCAGCCACTAAAATATGTAAAAACTTTGGTGGTAAGGTTTTGTTGGAGAAGTAGCTAGCAACCATCATGGGGACTGCTAATTTCATAATTTCTGAGGGTTGAAAACGAAAAGCTCCAAACTCTAGCCAACGTTGTGCACCGCCTCCCATCGAGCCCTGAAATAGCACCAAAACTAGAAGGATAATGCCTCCGCTATAGGCCCAAACAGACCATTGAGTAAGTATGTGGCTTGGCAGCTGTGCGGATATCACCATGGCGACTGTCGCAATGGCAAGGTGAATAAAGTGCCGCTGCATCATTGCTGCATTTTCACCGCTGGCGCTATGTAACGTGATTCCACCTAACGTCAGCAAGATGATCAGACTGATAAGGAGTACCAGATCAAGTTTAGACAGCACTTCCCATATGTGTCGAAAAATACCTAAGGACTCATACATAGCGGCTAATTCTCATATCTAAGCATTACCGTCAGAAAGTGTCGAGTTATCGGATGCCTGTTTTTCTTTTTTTAATTTATCGTCGCCATCAACTTGAATCGTTTCAGGCTCTACTTTGGGCTTTGGTAACAGGTAAGAGTCCAGTAATTGTCTTGCAATAGGAGCGGCAACGGCACTACCACCACCGCCATTTTCAACAATAACCGAAAGCGCAATTTTGGGTTTCTCAAGCGGTGCAAATGCTACAAAAAGGGAATGATCGTGAAGTCGCTTGGCCAGTTTAGCTGCGTTGTATGTTTTATTTTGTGCGATACCAAATACTTGCGCAGTTCCTGTTTTACCTGCAAAACGGTATTTAGCACCTGCTCCAGAACCTCTAGCGGTTCCCATTGGCCCGTGAACCACGTTAACCATCCCTTGAACGACTGCATCCCATTGTCTGTCTTTAACGCTAACGCTAGGCAAGGCGATAGGCCTTACTGGCTTTTCAGGTAGATTTCTAGATACGCGCACTGCTTTTAATACGTGAGGCATCATACGTCGACCGCGCATTGCAACTGTCGCAGTGGCATGAGCAAGTTGTAGGGGTGATGCCGTCCAATAACCTTGACCGATGCCGACGTTAACCGTATCACCCGGGTACCAATTGGTCTTGTGACGTTTGAGTTTCCACTCGGGAGTTGGCATTAACCCAGAGCGTTCATGTGGCAAATCGATGCCCGTTTTACTACCAAACCCGAACTTGCGCATTGCTTTAGAGTAGCGATCTATACCCATACGATAGGCAAGATCATAAAAGTAGACGTCGCAAGATTGATAAATGGCTCTATTTAAAGAGATATGTCCATGGCCTGTTTTCTTCCAGCAGCGGTAGTGTCTTCTTGTGCCCGGTATTTGAAAAAATCCACGTCCTTTAACACTGCGCTTATTGGTTACAACCCCCGCATCAAGTCCAGCTAGCGCCGCCATTGGTTTGATAGTAGAGCCAGGAGGATAAGCCCCCTGTAACGCTCTATTGAACAAGGGCCTGTCCATGTCGTCGCGTAATGCGTTGTAGTTTTTATAAGAGATGCCATTGACGAATAAGTTTGAATCAAACATCGGCACACTAGCCATCGCCAGTATTTCACCATTCCTAGGGTCCATGGCCACAATCGCGCCGCGCTTACCTTCTAACAATTGCTCGGCTTTGATTTGGAGTTCAAGGTCTAGGCTAAGAAATAAATCCTCGCCCGAGATTGGAGACTCTTCGGCTAAGGTTCGTTGAGGTTCACTATGGGCGTCCATCTCAACTTTCTTGAACCCCGCTTTGCCATGAAGTCTTTCTTCATAAAAGCGCTCTATCCCTGTCTTTCCTACGTGGGTTGAACCTTTATATTCATTTTTCCCTAGCCTTTCCAAGTCTCGAGTATCAATGCGCCCAACATATCCAATAACGTGTGAGGCTACCGACCCGAGCGGATAGACACGCTCAGTCCGGATATTGACGGCAAAGCCAGGGAAGCGATAGCGATTAACAGAGAATATCGCAATTTCCTCTTCTGTTAATGCGGAACGTAAAATTACGGGCTGAAATCGGGAATTCACTCGAAGCTGCTGCTTGAACTTACTGACTTCTTTTTGACTGATCGGGATGAGTTGCTGAAGCAACGCAATATTTTCATCCATATCCTTTGCGATATTTCGGACGACTTCTAAGACGTACTCAATTTTATTGTCAGCTAGAACGATACCGTTTCGATCGTAAATTTGACCTCTAACCGGTGGTATAGGGATGCGTTTTTGGTAGTTTTCCTGAGCAAGTTGGGTCAGGTTTTCATGGTTGGATATTTGTAGATAGAATAATCTAACGCCTATAACGGATAGCAGGAATAATACAGCAAGGCCTGCTACAACAGCACGAGACCTAAACAGGTGATATTCTTCTTTTTCGTCTTTTAGGATTCGTGTTTCCGACATTGTTTTCGTCGTCGATTAGTATTATTGGAATGGATTGTGTCAAATTAGCACAATCCATTCATTATTGTTATTACTATCAAGCAATATTAAAAATGATATTACTTGTTGTAAGCATCTACGCTTTCTTGAATGGCTTTACGCGCTTCCGCAGCATCCGCCCACTCATCAATCTTGACCCATTTACCTTTCTCTAACTGCTTATAATGTTCAAAGAAATGTTCGATCTGTTGAAGTAATAAAGCAGGTAGGTCAGTGTAGTTTTCAACATGATCATACTCCGTTGAAAGTTTTCCGGCAGGAACGGCAACAATTTTAACATCTCCGCCACCTTCGTCTGACATATTAAGGACGCCTACTGGGCGAGCTGGAATCACACTGCCGTGGACTAATGGGTAGGGTGTAACGACTAGCACATCAATCGGATCGCCATCATCAGCTAAAGTGTGCGGTACAAAGCCATAGTTAGCTGGATAAAACATTGGAGCAGACATAAAACGGTCAACCATTAGGGCGCCGCTGTCTTTATCTACTTCATATTTTACGGGTGAAGCTTGAGCTGGAATTTCAATAATAACGTTAACGCTATTAGGAACGTCTTTTCCAACAGAGAGGTTGTCGATAATCATCGTTTTTTCCTGTAAGGATTAATCATAAAGCTAAAAAAAATGGGCGTAGTATAGCGTTTACGGTAACGAAGAACTACGGCTAAGTTCGTGATAGTAACCGTTTCGGCGTTTTCATGTGACATTGCCTTTTGCAAGCGATATTATCGCATCAAATAATTCCAGAGGATTAGCCTAGCATGCGTAATTCAATTCTTGAAAGTTATGCAGCGATGGCACTAATACAATGAGTTCGATCAGAGATCAATTGTTAAAAGCAGGTTTAGTGACAGAAGAGCAGGTTAAGCAGGCAGAAGCGAAGCCGAAGCCGAGACCTAATAAAAATAATAAGTCGGCAGCTGGGCATTCAAAGAATAAAAAAAATCAAAACACAAAAGCAGTGCCCAAAAAAACAGCAGTGAAAAAGCGTGAGCTGACTGATTTAGAACTCTTCTATAAAGAGCGAGAAACCAAAGACAAGGCAGAGAAGCTGGAGCAGGAAAAGCAGCGTAAAGAAGCGACTCGAATTCGTAAAGAAAAGCGTGCAAAAATTGGGTTATTAATTAAAACTAATCTTCTTAATGATGATGCGGCCGAGCATCGTTACAATTTTGTAGTGGGTAGTTCGGTTAAATATTTGTTCGTTACCGAAGCTCAGCAAACCCAGCTGTCAAATGGAGAACTGGCGATAGTTTTCTTAGGTGAGAAACGGTGCCTTATTCCTACGGAAATTGGTAAACAGATTTTAGCAATTGAACCTTCAAGGATTGTGATTATTTCTGAACCAGAGGAATCCACTTAACGACACACCATCACTTATAATAAATTGGAGTAACAAGTGATGGGAATGATCTCAGAATTTAAAGAGTTTGCAATGAAAGGCAACTTGTTGGATATGGCTACCGGTATCATTATCGGTGTTGCAGTCGGTAAAGTTGTTTCATCGTTGGTTGCTGATGTCATTATGCCGCCGATAGGTGTTCTGATGGGGGGAGTAGACTTTTCTGAGCTTGGATATACAATTCAAGCAGCGGCGGGGGACGTGCCTGCAGTGGTACTAAAGTGGGGTGCATTTGCACAAACGATAATTGATTTCTTAATTATCGCTTTGGCAGTATTTTTCATCGTTAAGTTGGTAAATAAAGCTAAGCCGCCGGAAGAAGAGAAGCCAGCAGGCCCTAGCTCAGAAGAGTTGTTGGTAGAGATCCGTGACCTTCTAAAGAAGTAAGAAAGTTTGTCCAAAGAGTAATTCAGTGGGTTAGCTAGAAAGATGTTCTTTCAGCTAGCTCACTTAGCTAATAGATTTGCCAATAAATCCTTCTGCCTTAATTGCATTTTGCCACGCTCAGTCCGTTTACACTCAAATATGCTGCTTAAAGCCAAAAGTGCTTTATCAAAATCGTCATTCACAATGATGTGTTCATATTCAGTAAAATGCTGAACATCAGCTTTTGCTTGAGATACCCTGCGAATAATTACCTCCTTAGAGTCTTGATTTCTAGAGGTTAAACGACGTTCTAATTCTTCAATTGAAGGGGGCAGTATAAATATACTGTGATTCTCTGGCAGTAATGCTCGAATCTGCTGGGCGCCTTGCCAATCAATTTCTAGTATGACGTCCACGCCTTCCTCAAGTCTTGCTTGGACAGTTGAGCGAGAGGTTCCGTAATAGTTTTCAAATACCTTAGCATGTTCTAGGAAAAGCCCATCCTTAATGCCTTGCTCAAAAGTTTCTGTGTCAACAAAATGGTAGTGTTTACCATTAACCTCACCGTCCCGCATTGGACGGGTAGTATGAGAGACAGATACTTCGATACCACTTACAGTGTCTAGTAAAGCATTGATTAAGCTTGTTTTTCCGGCACCAGAAGGCGCAGAAACAATATAAAGAGAACCTAACGTCATTTTATTTCCAAGGGTATTATTGTCGACCGCTGGAAGGATTATACAGTGAGCATTTTTAAGGTCTAGTACTTAAACAAGTTCGCGACGAAACTCACCATTGGCTAGTCCATCGATGGTCCATGAGCCAATGCGGTAGCGAACAAGGCGGAGAGTCGGAAGGCCAACAGCAGCCGTCATCCTTCTTACTTGGCGGTTGCGACCTTCGCTGATAGTGATTTCAATCCAATGATCAGGAACTGTTTTTCTTACTCTAACGGGCGGGGTTCTATCCCAAAGCCCAGCGGGCGTGTCAATTACTTTGGCCTTTGCTGGGCGAGTCATTCCATCTTTTAACATCAAGCCTTCTCTAAGCTGCCCCAAGGCTGATTCACTAGGCTTACCTTCTACCTGAACCCAGTAGCATTTAGACATTTTTTTGGCGGGATTGGCTATTCGATGTTGCAACTGACCATCATTTGTCAGGAGTATTAAGCCTTCGCTATCTTTATCGAGTCTTCCTGCAGGATAGTAATCAGGCGCGTCAATATAATCGGCTAAAGTTTTAGAGTCGTCCTTGCTTGTAAATTGTGACAGCACACCAAAGGGTTTGTTTAGCAGTATTAGCTCGGGTTGTGTCATTAAAAATTCATCTTCAAAATTGCGTCGTTAAGAAAGGGAAACTCAGGATAGAGTTGGATGATGCTCATTTTAGCTTGTTGAGCTGTTTGTCTCGAAGTAAATGGGCCAATCTGAACCTGATAAAAAGGCCTTGGTTTCTTTTGGCCTACTCTAACAAAGGCAGG
>CALHTA010000137.1 GCA_938038645.1 uncultured Thiotrichaceae bacterium | reverse complement strand
TTAGTTTAGCGAGCAAAACGCTATACTCTGCTTACTTATTATTTAGGATTGAATCATGTTTTACGCAACTGACAAAAATGAGCACGGCCTCCGTTTTAACCCCTTTAAAGCGCTGGTTGTGCCTCGTCCGATTGGTTGGATCTCCACGCTCAGTGAAGATGGCACGCCCAACTTAGCGCCGTTTAGTTTCTTCAATGCAATCTCAGATAACCCTCCAATGATCATGTTCTCGCTTGGCGGTCGCAACGACACCTTGAGAAACATCGAAGCCACTAAAGAATGCACTTGTTCATTTGCTTCTAAATCTCTGATCGATGCGATGAATATGAGTAGTGCAGGGGTTGATCGTTCTGTCAGTGAGTTTTCGTTAGCCAATGTTGCAGGTGCCGATTCCCAACTGGTAAAGCCTGAACGGGTAGCCGCAAGCCCAGCGGCGATGGAATGCCGTTATTGGAAGTCGATTGAGTTACCGCCTAAAGCTAATGGTTCCCCTGGTTACACAATGGTGATTGCTGAGGTGGTCGGTATTTATATCGACGATACGATTATTAAAGAAGGCTTGGTAGATACCGCCGCTATGCAGCCCATTGCACGTTTGGGGTATATGGACTATGCGGTTATTGATGAGAGCAATATGTTTAGTTTAAATCGCCCGGTAACATCTGAAGATGGTTTGTCAGCGACGTTGAATGCTGGTCCCTGGGATGGCAAGTATTAAGATTTTTCCGATCTAAATAAGCCAGGTGTTTGATGTAACAAGACAAATCTGATCTTATGGTCTTTCATTTGGCTATGATCAATTAAAAAAGACTAAATATAAGCTGTAAATAAGTAAGATCGACTGAATATAGCCAATATTAAGGAGAATAAACTTTCACCTAAATGATACTGTCTTTAGGGGCTAAGAAAAGCGAAACGAGATGCCTCTAATACTTCTAATTTGATTATTTATATAACTATTTGATTAATAATTAACCTTTTTATTTTTGTTAATTAAGCTAATTGAGTGATAGTTAGAAGTTAACGTTTGTTTAGATTAGTATGTGAACTGCCCTAGTTTGTTTGGAAGACTGAAAATTAGGGGTTCGGTAATTCATTTATAAGGAGAAAGAATGAGAGTTTTATATGGAAGACTATCCATGCTATTACTTGCAATGTTCAGCAGTAGTAGTGTGTTTGCCGAGGAGGCAACGGGGTTTGCTGCAACACTAACGAATTTCAGTTCTGGAGTTGATGCATTCTTTAACACGTATTTCGGCTGGTTCGTTAACGCTGTATTTTTCAGCGTACCAATGGGAGACACAAAGTTTCCATTGATCGTAGGCTGGCTGTTCATCGCCGCTTTAGTATTCACTTTCTACTTTGGGTTTGTGCAGCTAAGAAAGTTTAAGCTCTCAATCGACATCGTTCGTGGCAAATTTTCAGATCCCAATACTAAAGAAGACGGTGAGGTTTCTCACTTTCAAGCCTTGACGACAGCGTTATCAGGTACTGTAGGTCTAGGAAATATCGCTGGTGTGGGTGTTGCACTTGCCATCGGTGGCCCTGGCGCTACGTTCTGGATGATCGTTGTAGGTCTGTTAGGGATGGCGTCAAAGTTTGTCGAGTGTACTTTAGGGGTTAAATACAGAACGATCTTACCTTCAGGTGCCGTCTCAGGTGGTCCGATGTACTACCTGCGCGATGCAATGGCAGAGCAAGGTAAAGCAGGTTTAGGTAAGTTCCTCGCGGTTGGTTTCGCGATTATGTGTATCTTCGGTGCAATCGGTGGCGGAAACATGTTCCAAGCCAACCAAGCACATGCGATGCTTAACTACGCATTCGGTATTCCTTTAGAGTACGGAATCATTACGGGTGTTGTTCTAGCGGCATTAGTATTCTCAGTCATAGTGGGTGGTATGCCTTCAATCGCATCAGTCACAGAGAAAGTTGTTCCATGGATGGCTGGCCTGTATATCGGTATGGCGATCATCGTAATCTTCTCTAACCTGTCTCAGGTTGGTCCTGCTTTCTCAGCAATCATTGACGGGGCCTTTACCGGTGCTGGTGTTGCCGGTGGTTTCATTGGGGCATTGATACAGGGTCTAAAACGAGCAACGTTCTCAAACGAAGCCGGTGTTGGTTCAGCGGCGATTGCTCACTCTGCAGTAAAGACGAAAGAGCCAGTTACAGAAGGTTTGGTTTCTCTACTTGAGCCGTTCATTGACACGGTTGTTATTTGTACTATGACGGCATTGGTTATTACTATCGCTGGTCTAAATCTTGCTCCGTTTGATGGCGCGGGTTTAACAGGTGTTACGTTGACTGCCGCTTCTTTTGAAGCAACTGCTGGCGTATTCAAGTACTTCTTAGCAGTGGCCGTTATCCTCTTTGCATTCTCAACCATGATCTCTTGGTCTTACTACGGTCTTAAGGCTTGGACTTTCTTGTTCGGTGAGAGTGGTGTTGCTGAAATGATCTTTAAGTTGATGTTCTGCTTGTTCGTCGTAGTTGGTGCAACGATTAAGTTTGGTGCGGTAATCGACTTCTCTGATGCGGCAATCTTCGCAATGTCGATCTTTAACATTGCTGGTTTGTACTTCTTAATGCCAATCGTAAAAGCTGAACTTCAGTCTTTCACGGCTAGAGTTAAGTCAGGTGAAATTAAGCGCTACAAGTAAGCGTTTATGTTTAAGGAAGCCCGCGCTTTGCCGCGGGCTTTTTTATTTCGATTGTTATCATTTTAGATAGGAGTATTCATGTCTGAAATATTCACAGAACAGATTGACCTGAGTCGTCACCTGATCAAAAACGGCCCAAAATTTAGATCACACACCATTGTTTTTGAAGAGAAAAAGGCCTACCTCAAACCAACCATGTCGGCGATGATGTTCTGTTTGATTTATGTCTTGGTTGGTGTGTTTTTGCTAGGGCTGGCGGCTTACATTTATATCGGGAGCCGACAGGTCGATTTAGTAATTTTTCTATGTGTGTTTGG
>CALHTA010000136.1 GCA_938038645.1 uncultured Thiotrichaceae bacterium | reverse complement strand
GTAGTCGCTGCCGCATTGCTCCATGATATCGGTCATTACACCAGTGAGTTTCCGGCCGATATGGTGGGGGCTGCTCAAGATAATTACCATGAAGAGGCTGGAGCAAGATTGCTGGCGCCGTTCTTTTCGTCGCGTGTCGTTTCTTGTGTTCGCTACCATGTCCCGGCTAAACGATACTTATGTGTAATTGACCCAACGTACTATGATGATTTATCCGATGCCTCGAAGCAAACGTTAGCCTTACAGGGTGGTGTGATGAGCTCCCAGGAGATGCAAGAGTTTGCTGCCATACCGTATTTGGATGATATTCTGCAAGTGCGTCGTTGGGATGATTTGGCGAAAGATCCCTTGCAAAAGACGCCGCCTTTTTCATATTATCAGCCCATACTTAAACGGCTTGTAGAGGCTGGAAACGCCTAGGAGATCATGATGGATACAGTTAGCTTTACCGAAATGAAGCATGGTACTCATGCTGATTATGCACTGCTTCATGAAATGGAAAAGCCATTCATGGAAGGCACCGCGCGTAGACTGATAAGCGAAATGGCAAGACAGGGTGAAGAAACGATTGGTGGCTATAAGGTGACTCGTTTAGGTCATGCCCTACAGTCCGCAACCACCGCTTACAGAGATGGAGTCGAAATTGATTGGATTGTGGCGGCGTTGTTACATGATATCGGTGATGGCCTATCGCCACAAAATCATGATCGTATGGCAGCAGAAATATTACGACCTTTTGTTCGTGAAGAGGTGACGTGGACGGTAGAGCATCACGGTGCTTTTCAGATGATTTATTACGCTCAACACTATGAAGGGTGGAATCAGTTTGAACGTGAGAAATATGCGGATAGTCCTTATTATCAGTCGTGCGTTGATTTTTGTGAATACTGGGATCAGGGGTGTTTTGATCCAGAATACGATGTGAAACCTCTGGAGTTTTTCGCCCCTATGGTTGAAGAGGTGTTTGCTAGAAAAGCTTATGATCCAGCAGTATTACAAGCGGGTGTTGTAAAAGGATTGGGTAGAAAAGTCTAATTCATGATAACTTTTAACATTAACTAAGTGTTTTAAATTATTGATAAATAAAATATTAGCATTGTTATAGGGTTTCTAAAAAGCTAACAAGATCTTCTATTTCTTGCTGCGATAGATTTAACGGTTTTAAAATGGCTTCACCATCTGCATGAAGCCTTTCAATATCAATATTGGAATAGTGAGCAATGACATCTTCAAGATTCGCTAAAGAACCGCCGTGCATATAGGGTGCTGTCTTGGCTACATTTCTTAAACTTGGCACCCTAAAAATGCCAAAATTTGAGTGTAGCGTGGCCACTTTATTGACCTTCCAGGCACCTGATTTTTTAGGGTCGTCGCTGTAATCAGATGCTAAGGTGAATGCCGATTTTTTTAGATCAATGATCCCTTGATGTCGACCCCTATCAACTTTACCCGGACCTATAAAGTAGGGCACGCCAGCGTCATGAAACTCCCCGTTAGTAAACAAGGGGCCGGAGTGACAAAAGCTACAATTACCTTTACCTAAAAATAGCGATAAACCACGCTGTGAAGACTTGGGGTAGCTTGCTGCAGTTTCCCAATCCTGCTTTGCAACTGCATCTCTGAAATGATCAAATAACGTTTTCGGTGTGAGCAATGTTTCTTGAAAAGCAGCAAGGGCTTTACCAATATTGACGAGTATCTGATCATCATTCTGTTTTGTTATATCGCCGTACAACTTGGTATAAGGCTTGGAAAAAGTCGATTTCTCAATGACTGAGCGAAGCGCCTGTTTTGGTAAATTCATTTCTTTGCTGTTAACTATCGGGCGAATCGATTGAGCCCACAGGTTGTCATTACCACCGTCCCAGCCAAACCAACGGTTGAATCTCACATTGAGAAGGCCGAGCGTATTTCTCTCCAAATCATTCGGGTTTTCTTTAATCACTCGGCCACTGGCAAAGGCATCATCGGGTGAATGGCAGGAGACGCAGCTTTTAGTGTTATCACCTGACAGCCGAGTGCTGAAAAATAAGCGTCGGCCGAACTCAATGGCTTCAAGATTTCCAGAAAGCCGATTGCTAGGATCTGGTATAGCTTCTAATGGCCAAGGACCATGAGCGAGAACTTGTGAAAGCGCTTGTGGGTCTAATAACAGGTGCCTGGCTTTTTTAGCCAGTGTTGAAGAAGCATTTTTCTCTGCGTTTAAACTACCCGCCAAAACGGCACCATCTGCTAACCATAGGCTCGACATGGTTAGCAAAACACCTGCTGAGACTCTCAACGGCGTGATCATTGAACCGTAATATTTTTGCTGTAATGAGTAACGTCTTCACCTTGGTAGCTTGCGATTGTAATCTCCCATACGCCAGGCATGTGGAAGAGAAAACCGTCTACTTCAAAGCTTTTTGACTCTTCGATATAACTGACTGTGGGTGTATAGTTCATGCCATGTTGATGCGCTGGCATGATGGCGTTCACAGTCATCCGATCGGGTTTCACTTCGTTATCACCACAAAGTGAAACATTAAATGAA